>DATLFM010000107.1 GCA_035541015.1 Candidatus Thermoplasmatota archaeon | reverse complement strand
CTTCTGGCCGGCGCTCTCGCCTGCCTGCTCCTTGCAGGATGCTTGCAACCGGAGGTCCAATCCGAGGACAGCGAGCCGCTGTCTCCGGCGCAGGAGGCGCCGCTTGGCGCCGTTCTTTCCGAGATTGCGCCGGTCGTGGCCGCGCTGGTCCCCACCGACTGCCTTTCGGGCGTGGGATCGATCGACCTCCAGCGCGCGACGATCGCAGACATCCAAGCGGCCTTGGCAGGCGGCGAGGTCACAAGCGCCGGCCTCGTAGGCGCGTACCTCGCGCGCTTCCTCGCCTTCGACGAGGGCGGGCCCGCGCTCAACTCCGTGCAAGCCATCCATCCGGCGGCGCGCGAGCAGGCCGTGGCCCTGGACGCGGAGCGCGCCGCGGGTCGAATCCGCGGTCCGCTGCACGGCATTCCGATCCTCCTCAAGGACAACGTCGGGACGAACGACATGCCGACGACGGCCGGCTCGGTCGCGCTTGCCGAGAACGTCCCGCCGCAGGACGCGACCCTCACCGCGCGGCTGCGCGAGGCCGGCGCGATCATCCTCGGCAAGACGCAGCTGTCCGAGTTCGCGAACTGGGTTTCGCTGAGGATGCCCAACGGCTACAGCTCGCTTGGCGGTCAGGTCGTGAACGCCTACACGGGCGGCGATCCGAGCGGATCGAGCAGCGGGTCGGGCGTGGCGGGCTCGATGGCCCTTGCCGCCGCCACGATCGGCACCGAGACGTCCGGAAGCATTCTTTCGCCCAGCAACGCCAACAGCCTGGTCGGCGTCAAGCCCACGATGGGCCTCGTAAGCCGCGCGGGCGTCATCCCGCTTGCCGCCAACTTCGACGTGCCGGGCCCCATGACGCGCACCGTTTGGGACGCGGCCGCGGTCCTCTCGGCCATCGCCGGACCCGACCCTCGCGATCCGGCGACGGCGGCAAGCGCCGAGCACCTTCCGCCCGGCGGCGACTACGCGGCCGCGCTTGGACCGGACGCGTTGGCCGGCGCGCGCATCGGCTTCGTGCCGCGTAACAACGAGCTCTTCGTGCGCGCCTTGGAGGATCTCGAGCGCTTGGGCGCCGTGCTCGTTCCCATCCAGGACAGCAACGCGCGGTACGTCGCCCTCACCGAGATCGGCCTCATCTTCAACGAGTTCAAGTTCGGCATCAACCGCTACCTCGCGGAGGAGGCCGGTCCCGGCCTTCCGGTGAAGACGCTCACGGACATCATCCTGTTCAACCAGCGGCATCCGGACCAAGTCAAGTACGGGCAGGACCTGCTGGTCGCATCCGAGGCTACGCCCGGCAGCGGCAGCATTGCCGACACGGCGGCCATTCCGACGATCACGGGGAGCCGCGCCGTGGCCGACGATCTCTTCCGCGCCAACGGGGTCGACGCCATCGTGGGCCCAAACGCGCCGTACACCAACCTCGGGGCGGCCGCCGGGTACCCCACCGTGACTGTTCCGTCCGGCTACAACGGCCGCACGCCCCAGGGCCTGAGCTTCTTTGGCCCCGCCTGGAGCGAGGCGCGCCTTCTTGGCTTCGCCTACGCGTACGAGCAAGGATCGCAGCGACGCGAGGCGCCCACAGCGATCAACCCGTCGCTTCTCGTCGGGATCTGCCCGCCGGCCGAGGCCTTGGAGACCGTCGTGAACGTGACCGCCCGGCCGTAGAGCGGCCCGGCCGCGCGCCCGCGGCATCGACCCGCGCGGCCGCCGCCAGCAGCCGGTCGATGGCTTCCGACGGGTACGGTCCCTGCCTCGCGAAGGTCACGCAACCGACCATGGCGACGAGCCCGGCGCGACGCAAGGCCTCCCGCCGCGCCGCGATCAGGCCCGGGTCTCCCGGATGCCAGAGGTGCAGCGTGATCGCCCGCTTGCGCTCGACCAGGCCGACGAAGACGCGCCTGGGATCAAACGTGCCTGCCGCGCAGGCCGCGGCGGCGCCGGGCGGACGAGGAACGATCCATCCGGGCATGCCGTGCGCCGTCACCCGCCGGGCGCGTCCGAAATGCCGGCGCACGGAGTCCGCCACGGTCGCGTGCGCGAGGCGGTAACGCTCGCTGGCGCGGGCGAGCGCCGCCCCGTGCGGGTCTCCCATGAGCCGTCTCACCGGGGCGCCGCGCCATAAGGTTGCCGACGGTGAGCCTAATGTACCCCCTCGTCCGTACGAGCGCGAGACCATGAGCTGGCGCGGCGCAGAGCACGATCGCAAGGAGATGTTCAACGCCCGCTGCGGCAAGTGCGGGGACCCCACTCGCGTGCCCTTCGACCCGGCCAAGAGTCCGGGACAGCCGATCATGTGCCGGAACTGCCGCGCGATCTACACCTAGGCGTCCGGCCACAGGCGGTAGAACCGCCAGAGATCGTGCTCGATCGACAGGATCTCCACGCGCGCGAAGCCTGCTTTCTCGGCGTACGCGCGAAGCGTCGCCGGCCGCATCGCCGTGCCCGTGGCGGCCGAGCCCGGTTGCTCGCGCGATGTGGGAAGGCAGAAGAGGACGCTCCAGGCGTAGAAGAGCCGTTCCGAAGGCGGTCCGGGCGCGACGAAGGATTCCGCGCAGCGCTCGTCGGCGATAAGCACGCTTCCGCCGGGCGCAAGCAGGCGACGGAGCGAGGCGAGGGCCTCCACCGGATGCGCCATGTCGTGCAGCGCTTCGAACACGGTGACGAGATCGTAGCGGCCCGCAAGCGTAGGATCGGCGGCGTCGGAGACCACAAAGCGCACGCGGTCGTCGACGCCGTGGGCTTTCGCGAGGGAGCGGGCAAGCTCGACGGATGGCGCGTCGAGGTCGAGGCCGTCGACGGCGATGCGAGGGTAGGCTTTCGCCATGGCGATGGACGACCAACCCGTGCCGCATCCGACGTCCGCCACGCGCGCGGGCGGAGCGTCCTGGAAGCGCTCGTGCAGGTCGGGGATCGCGGGGAGCCAATCGCGGCCCAGAAGGCTCACGAAGAGGGTGCGGTTCACGTCGGCCTGGCCTTCGCGAGCGTCGGCCCCGTAGGCCGCGTACGGCACGCCTTGCCCCGTGCGGAACGCTTCGACGAGCCGCGGCAGGCCCGAGTAGACGCCCACCGTGAAGCGGGACAGAGGCGCAAGGTGCGCCAGGCTGTCGGGCTCAAGGAGCGCCTCCCGGTCGTCCGGCGGGATGCGGTACCGCCGAGCGTCGCCGTCGTCCGATCGGGTGGCCACTTCCAGGATTCCCGCGACCGCCTGCTGCTCGAGCCACTCGCGTACGTAGCGCGGGTCGGTGCCCGTCTCGCGGGCGAGCTCGGGCGCGCTGGCGTCGCCCATCCGGTCCAGCGCGCGGTAGAGGCCCAACCGGTCGCCAAGATACACGCTCGCCGCCTCGTAGGCGGCGATGTTCCAGGCGAGAAGGCGGTCGGTGAGGGGCTCCCGACGCGCGCTGGACGGAAGATGGCTCACGGAAACCCTCGACCTTACGCATGCTCGAGGTCGCTCGTGAAGGTGTCGGCGAAGCACTTCCACGTGCCGTCGGCGGTCTTTCGCCAGCCTTCGAGGAACTTGCCGCGGTCCTCGACCTTGCGGCCGTCGGGCAGCACGAGGTCGGCGCGGTAGGTTCCTTGCGCCACGGCGAGGTCCCCCGACGACTCCACGGGACCGGGCGCGATGCGGACGTTCGAGTAGGCCTTGCCCATCTCCTGGAAGAAGCCCCGCAGCGCCGCGCGGCCGGAGACCGCGGGCACACCGGGCGGCAAGAACGTCGCGTCCTCGGTGTAGTGCGTGTTCACGAGCGCCTCGTAGTTGCCGCCGTTGAACAGACGCGGGAATTCGAGCTGCAGGCCCTGGATCGCCTTCGTCGCTTCGGGGTTGCTTCGGTTCACTTGGGATCGCCCCGATGGGCCAATGGCCCGCGCCTCCCAAAGCGGGCGCTGGAAGGCGGTTCACGCGGAATGGACACCCGAACCCGGCGGGCTGTCAGCGCGCGGGGTCCGGGGCCCCGCTTCCTGACGCGGCCGCCGCGGCCGCAAGCTTCGCGTCGAGAAGCTCGTCGATCCAATCCATGCGCGAGTCCACGTCGGTGAGCACGAGCGCCTGCACGCGGGTCACGCCCGGCACGGCCGCCCCCTTCTGCCGCAATCGCTCCACGTCCATGGCCGAGGAGGCGAACACGAGCACGTCGAAGTTGCCCGCCTGCAACGAAGCCGGCGGGTGCGCGAACACGACGTGCTCGTCGAGAGCGCGGAGGATGCGCCCGGGAGCCTGGCGGTCCGCCGGATCCTCGAAGAAGAACAAGAGCACGAAGGGCACGACGCCCGGCTCGGCCGCGGGGTTGAGAAGCGGCTTCACGAAGAAGCTCCCCTCCTCGGCCATGCGATCGTAGTGACGCTTCACGGTGCGGTAGCCCACGCCCAGCTCCTCGGCGACCTCGACGAGCGACCGCTTGGCGCGGCCGCGCAGCGCGCGCACGATCCGCCAGTCGAGGTGCGAGAGGGAGCGCTCGACCGCGGGCATGCGCCACCCGAGGAACGGAAGCGGCGAGGGATCGCCCGACGCCTCCGCGAGCGCGCGAAGCCGCGTCGCCCGTTGACCGGGCGTCTGGAACGAGAGGTCCACGCACGCCTCGGTCCCAAGGAAGTACGTGACCTCCAGCAGGCCCTCGACGAGCCCGAGGGAGTTGCGCAGGCGCTCGCGGTGCGGCTCGTCGGGCGGCCGGATCAAGAAGGCGTCGGCGGACAGGCCCAGGTGCCGGAGGTTCGGGACGATCTCGTAGCCGGCGATCACCCCCGTTCCCTCCATGCGCGCGATGCGGTCCCGGACCGTCTCCGGGCTCAGGCCCACCTCGCGTGCGATGCGCGCGGGCCGCAGCGCGTCGGAGCCGTTGGCGCGCGGCGCATAGGGGAAGGGTCCCATCGCGCGAAGGATGCGGATGTCGACGGCGTCCATGGGAGTCCCCTACGGCAGCGGCGGCAGCTTGCCGCGCCGCGCGATCACGAGCGCCCCCTTCTGGACGACGACGTCGAGCGTGTCGCCGCTCTTCCAGCCGAGCTCTTCTACGGTCTTGGCCGGAAGGCTCGTGAGGCGCCAGCTGTGGTACGTCTTGTTGCCGTAGCGGCGGTTGAGGACGCGATGGACCTTCATCGTGGCGCGATCGCGGGGTCAGGACTAAAACTTTAGGGTCATAAAAAAAGGAAGGGGCGGCCGCAAGACCGCCCCGCGAAGCCCTACTTCCGGCGCGCGAGGAGCACCGCGCCGGCGCCGGCAAGCCCGACGGCCCCGGCGACCGCAAGCGCGTCGAGGCCCGGCGTCTTGGCGGGCTTTGCCGCGTCGTTCGATGTGCGCTGCTGCTCGTTGCCGGCGCGCTCGCGGCCGTCGTCGTCGCCGCCGGCCAGCAGGTAGTACATCTCCTCCGCGTCGCCCACGGCAAGCCGCGCGAAGCCGAGGAGCTCGTCGCCGGCCGTCGCCACGATCTCGACGTTCTTGCCGTCGATTGCGGCGGGGACGCGGAACGAGAAGGCGCCGGAGGCCCAATCATCGAGCGCGACCGTGCCAAGCGAGCCGCTGCGGTAGTCGTTCGAGCTCACGGGGGTTTCGGGGTCGTCCGAGGGCGCCTCGTAGAAACGCCAGCGGATCTCGATCGTCCGTCCGGCCCACGCTCGGCGCGCGTCGTCGTCCCGCGGCGCCAGTCGAAGTCCGAGCTCGTCGCCCACGTCGGCGCGCGGGGCCGAAAGAGCAAGCTGCAGCGGCGTGGCGATGTAGATCGCCTGGGCGCTCGAGAGGCTCACGACGACGGCGGCGAAAACCGCCAGGGGGGCTAGCATTCGCGTCATGCAAGGAAGGGAGGGACGGGCGTTCACCTAAGGGGCGGCGGAAACGTTCGGCAAAAACCGACGGGTCGGGAGCGAAAAATGGAAAAATCCTGCCGCCGGACGGACGGCCGCTTGCGTCGTGGATCGTACCTCCACGAAGCGACGGAATGCGCATCGGGCCCGGCGGACGCACCGCCGCGGCTTGGTCAGGGTTCCACGGAGCGGGGGCCTACGTCGGGGCCGCCGGATCGGGGGATGGGGTTCCGTCGACTGCGGGCTTGCTCGTATGGTTACAATCTTCTTGCAGCACACCACCTCCTGGTTTTTCGTCCGTGGACGACGGTTTCCCGACTCGCGCGCCGCACATTAAGCCGATCGGTTTCGGCCGGGTGACCGTCGCGGCCGACCGCCGGCTATTTGCCGAGGGGCGCCGGTGCGCGCGCGTGACCGTCGCGACCGAGCGCCTTTGGCTCCTGCACCCTTCGCCGCGGGCGACGACGGCAACGGTGGCGGCCGTGCGGGGGGAGACGTTCGTGCCCGATCGGTCCCTGTTCCGGCCCTCGGGCTCCGACGCGCGCCATCCGCAGCCTGCCGACCGCGGCGAGGTCTGGGTGGGCGGCGACAAGCGCAAGCTCGCGTCGGCGCGATGGTTCCGCGGCGAGCTGCGTCTTGCGCTTGCGGGCACGGTCCCGCCGGCGGGCGCAAACGTCCGCTGCCACCTCGACGTGGCGCGGCGCGAGGCCATCGAGGAGGCGCACACGGCGATGCACCTTGTCGTCTCGGCGCTCGCGCGGGCGCGCCAGGCCGTTTTCACGGACGCGTGCGCGGTGCAGGGCGGGCGCCATTTCGCGCTCGTCCTTCGGCGGGACACCTTCGCCCCAAAGGGCGTCGCCGACGCGCTCTTGGCCGCCAACGAAGCCGCGGCGCGGCGGCTGGAGGTGAAAATCGAGCACGCGGCGGCGGGCTTTGCGCGCGACGTCGACGAGCAACCGTTTGCCGATGGCGTCCGGACGCCCGGAGGCGACGTGCTGCGCGTGGTTCGAATCGGCGAGGCGTCCGCGCTTCCCTGCGACGGGACGCTGCGGACGACCACGGCGGGGTTGGGACGCATCGTGCTTGCGGCCGCAAGGCCCGTGGCCGAGGGCTGGGTCCTGCAATTCCGCCTGGACCCTCGCTCCCGTGGGGCTTAAATCGGGGAAGGGCGGTGCGCGCTTGTGGAGCCGCGGAAGCCCTGGCACGCTTTGACGCCCGAGGAGGCTCTTTCCGCGGTCGCAAGCCGCGCGGAAGGCCTTTCACGGGCGGAGGCAAACGCGCGCCTGGCGCGCGAGGGGGCAAACGAGCTTGCGCCGCCCAAGCGCCGCGGCCCGATCGCGCGGTTTGCGCTGCAGTTCCACAACGTGCTCATCTACGTGCTGTTGGCCGCCGCCGGCGTCACGGCCTTCCTGGGCCACTGGCTTGACACCGGCGTGATCGTGGGCGTCGTCGTGGTGAACGCCTTCATCGGATTCGTCCAGGAGGGCAAGGCCGAGCGCGCGCTCGAGGGGATCCGGAAGCTCCTGTCGCTGCAGGCGGTGGCGGTGCGCGACGGCGTCCGCCGGACGATCCCCGCGCGCGAGCTTGTGCCCGGCGACGTGGTCTTTCTCCAATCGGGCGACAAGGTTCCCGCCGACCTGCGGCTGCTCACGATCAAGAACCTCCGCATCGACGAGGCCCCCCTCACGGGGGAGTCGGAGCCCGTCGAGAAATCCGCGAAGCCCGCCGACGCGGGCGCGGTCGTGGGCGACCGGTTCTGCATGGCGCATTCGGGCACGCTTGTGACCTTCGGCCAGGCCACCGGCGTCGTGGTGGCGACGGGCATGCGGACCGAGCTTGGCCGCATCAGCGCGCTCCTGTCCGAGGTGCAGACCGTGACCACGCCGCTGCTGCGGCAGATCGCGCAGTTCGCGCGCTGGCTTACGGCGGCCATCCTCGCCGTCGCGGCTTTCACGTTCCTCGTGGGCGTGGGCCTGCGCAACTTCTCGCCCGTCGACATGTTCCTTGCCACGGTGGGCCTCACGGTCGCGGCCATCCCGGAGGGCCTGCCGGCGATCCTCACGATCACGCTTGCGATCGGCGTCGAGCGCATGGCCAAGCAAAGCGCCATCGTACGGCGGCTTCCGGCCGTGGAGACGCTCGGTTCGGTGACGGTCATCTGCTCGGACAAGACCGGGACGCTCACGCGCAACGAGATGACCGTCCAGACCGTCGCGGTGGCGGGCCGGACGCTCGAGGTCACGGGCGGCGGGTACGCGCCGCGTGGGGGCTTCCGCGCAGGCGGCAGCGAGTTGCCAGCGCCGCCTGCCGCGCTCGTCGAGCTTGCGCGCGCGGGACTCCTGTGCAACGACGCGGCCCTCCATGCGGAGGGCGACGGGTGGAGGCTCGAAGGCGACCCCACGGAGGGCGCGCTCGTCACGCTTGCGATGAAGGCCGGCCTCGAGCCGGAGTCCGAGCGCAAGCGCCATCCGCGCCTGGACGTCGTGCCCTTCGAATCGGAGCACCGCTTCATGGCGACCCTCAACGAAGGCCCGGCAGGATCCGGTTGGATCGCGGTCAAGGGCGCGCCCGAGCGCGTGCTCTCCATGTGCGACCGCGAGCGCACGGTCGACGGCGAGACCCCCATCGACCGCGCGCGCTGGACGGAGCTTGCCGCCGACCTTGCGCAATCCGGCCAGCGCGTGCTCGCCGTCGCCGCGCGGACGGCGGGCCCGAAAGCTGCCACCCTTTCGCCCCACGACGTCGAGTCCGGCCTGACGCTTCTTGGGCTTGTGGGCATCACCGATCCTCCCCGTGAGGAGGCGAAGGCGGCCGTCGCGCGGTGCAGGCAGGCCGGCATCCGCGTCAAGATGGTCACGGGCGACCACGCCCTCACCGCCCGCGCCATCGGAAAGGCGCTTGGCATCGGCGACGGCGTGCGCGTGCTCACGGGCCGCGACCTCGAGGCCATGGACGATGCGACGCTTGCCCGCGAGGCGACGGAGGTCGACGTCTACGCCCGGGCGAGCCCCGAGCACAAGCTCCGCCTCGTCCAGGCGCTGCAAGGGCGCGGGCACGTCGTGGCGATGACCGGCGACGGCGTCAACGACTCGCCCGCCTTGCGCCGGGCCGACATCGGCATCGCCATGGGCGTGAAGGGCACCGAGGCGGCCAAGGAGGCCGCGGAGATGGTGCTTGCCGACGACAACTTCGCCTCCATCGCGCGCGCGGTCGAGGAGGGCCGCACGGTGTACGACAACATCCGCAAGGCGCTCCTGTTCATCCTGCCGACAAACGGCGGCCAGGCCCTCGTCGTCGTGGCGGCCGTGCTCTTCAACATCGGCGCCCTCACGGCCCACGGGTTCGAGCTCCCCATCACGCCCGTCCAGATCCTGTGGGTCAACATGGTGGTCGCCGTCACGCTCGCGCTTGCGCTTGCCTTCGAGCCCACCGAACCCGACGTCATGCGCCGCGCGCCCCGTCCGCCGACGGCGCCGCTGCTGCCGGCGCGCTTTGCCCTGAGGATCACCTTCGTGGGGGCGCTCCTTGCGGCCACGACGCTCTTCCACTTCCTCTTCGAGCTGGACCGCGGCGCGAGCTTGGAGGCGGCCCGCACCGTCGCCATCAACACGCTCGTGGCGGGCCAGGCCTTCTACCTCTTCAACAGCCGCTTCATCTTCGCTCCGAGCCTAAGCCGCCAGGCGATCCTCGGCAACCGCGTCGTGCTGCTGGCCGTCGGCGCCCTGATCGTGCTCCAGGTCGCCTTCACGCACTGGGCGCCCATGCAGACGCTCTTCGAGACGACGGCGTTGGATTTGGAGACCTGGGGGCGCGTCACGATCCTTGGCGCCGTCGTGTTCGTGGCGGTGGAGATCGAAAAGGCGGCCCTGGGCCGGCGCGGGGCGGGCCCAAGCGGCGCTCAGGCCTCAGCCTGACGGCGTTGCCAAGGGCGGCGCCCGGGTGTCGAGCCAGCCGAACCCGACTTCCTCGAAGCTTGTGCCGGCCATGCGGACGCGGCGCAGCCGTACCGGCGAGGCGCCAAGCGTGGCGAACAAGCGCGCGTGCGGCGACTCGGCGGGAACCCAAGCAAGCATCGTGGTGAGCCCGGCGCGCGCAAGCTCGGCCGCGACCGTGCGGGCAAGCGGCGCCGCGGCCTCCCCGACAAGCACGTGCAGGCCCAGGAGCTCGCCGCGGAAGACGGGGTCGCCCGTGCGCTCGGCGCCTCCGGCCGCAAATCCCACCACCCGCTCGTCGTCCTCCGCGACGAAAAGGTAGCGTCGCGCCGCCTCGTTCTCGAGCTGACCCGCCCAGAACCGCTCCCGCTCGTCCACCTGGAGGAGGTTCAGCCGGTCCCGAGGCAGGATTCCGAGGAGGGTCTTCCGCAGGCTCTCGACGTGCACGGTGGCAAGCGCGAGCTCGTCGCCGGTCGCCGCGCGCCGGATGCGGAAAGGCTCCTCCACGCGCGGCCATCGGCCCGCCGATTCATGCCCCTGTCGGCGAACCGGCGAGCCAAACTCAAGACCGGGAAACGCGGTCCTTGCAGGTTGACCGGTTGGAGTCTTCCCCGCCCTGTCGCATGCTGGCGGCCTAAACCTTTATTTCGAGAATCCGGTTGTGTGCGCCATGGCCGACCGGACGGCAAGCCCGGGCAGCGCAACCGAGTACGACGTCATCGTGGTCGGAGGAGGTCCGGGCGGAAGCTCTGCGGCAAGCTTCTGCTCGCGCGCCGGCCTTCGGACGCTGCTCCTCGAGAAGTCGAAGTACCCGCGCGACAAGACCTGCGGAGACGCCATCTCCGGAAAGTCCATCGCGGTCCTCCGCGAGCTTGGGCTCCACACGTGGATCGAGAAGGAGCCCTACGCGCGCGCCAACGGCGTCGTGTTCTCGAGCCCCGCCGGCGACGTCGTGCAGATCCCCTTCCCCAAGAAGATCGACCCCGCCTCCATGAAGGACCAGCGGACCTACAAGTACATCGATCCCGGCTACGTCGTTCGACGCCTGGTCTTCGACAACATCGTGTTCTCCTACGCGAAGAAGCAGGAGAACGTCACGGCGATCGAGGAGTTCGCGGTGACGGACGTCGTGATCGAGGAGGGCTTTGCCCGCGGCGTCACCGGCAAGCACAAGGACGGCCGCGAGCAGACCTTCCGCGCGAAGGTCGTGATCGGCGCCGACGGCGCCCTTTCCAAGGTGGCCTCTGCCGTGGGGGCCTACGACTTCGAGAACAAGAACCACGACCACTGGATCGGGGCCTTCCGCTGGTACGCCGACGGCATCACGGACCTCACCGACGACATCGAGATCCACTTCGTCGACGGGCTTCTCCCCGGCTATTTCTGGATCTTCCCCGTGGACAACGGGGCGGCCAACGTGGGCGCCGGCATGGTCGAGACCGACCTTCAGGCCAAGGGCCCCGACGGCAAGAAGAAGGTGAACATGAAGGAGATCACCTTCGAGATCATCAAGTCGCACCCCATGTTCAAGGAGCGCTTCAAGAACGCGACGACGTGGGAGGGGAGCTTCAAGGGATGGCAGCTTCCCTGCGGAAGCGAGCGCCGCACGCTTGCCGGAAACGGCTGGATGCTCGTGGGCGACGCCGGCGGCCTCATCGACCCGTTCTCGGGAGAGGGCATCGGAAACGCGCTTGTCTCGGGACGCTACGCCGCCGAGTACGCCGCGCTTGCAATCAAGAAAGGAGACGTGTCCAAGGCGACGCTTGCGGCCTACGAAGCGCGCATCTGGAAGGAGCTTGGCCACGAGCTCGACATGAGCTACAAGCTCCAGAAGATGGGCCGCCACACGTGGCTTCTCAACTGGGTCCTTCGCAAGGCCGCGACGAAGCCCGCCGTTCGCGCCCTCATCAGCGACATGCTCGCCGACCGCGAGAAGAAGGAGCAGCTCACCGGCTGGTGGAGCATCCTCAAGATCCTCCTCCTGCCCTCGTGGATGCTGCCCAAGGCAAGCGGCGACGGCGTCGACGCGGGCAAGGCCGTGCCCCCGCAGGCACTGCCAAGGCAGCTGGAACGCGCACGGGCCGCCGAGGTGCCCAAGCAGCTCGTGGCGCCGGGGCAGAGGAAGTAACCTTCGATCGCGGGCATCTCCGAGACCGACCGCCGTTGCGACCGTGCCGCGTGTTCGGCTATCCGTGCCCGCGCAACGATTCGCAAAGCGCGTCAAACCGCTCGAAGCCGAGCCTCTCCATCTCGCCGACGAGCCCCCGATGGATCCGCTTCACGATCCCCGGCCCCTCGTAGACCATGCCCGTGTACACCTGCACGAGATCGGCGCCGGCCGCAAGCTTCTCCAGCGCGTCGTCTGCGGTGAAGACGCCGCCCACGCCGATCACCGACAGCCGATCGCCGGCGGCCTCGCGCACGAGCCGGACCGTCCGGTTCGACAGGGCGCGAAGCGGCGCGCCCGAAAGCCCCCCGGGCTCGCGCTGCACCCAGCCGTGATGCGTGCGCGCGATCGTCGTGTTCGTGGCGACGATCCCGGCCAGTCGCTTTTCCACGGCAAGCTCCACGACCGCGCGCACGTCGTCGGGCGGAAGGTCCGGCGCGATCTTGACGAGCGTCGGACGGCCCGGCGCGTTGGCCTCGCGGACCGCGTCGAGGATGCGGGCCAACGCCTCGGTCGACTGGAGCGCCCGGAGGCCCGGCGTGTTGGGGCTCGAGACATTCACGACGAAGTACGACGCGTGCCGATGCGTCGTTCTCACGCACGAAGCGTAGTCCTCGTGCGCCGCGTCGGCCGGCGTGTCCCGGTTCTTGCCGACGTTGACGCCCACCGGCACGCCGGGCCGCGCCCGTGCCAGGCGCGCGGCGACGGCCACCGCGCCGTCGTTGTTGAAGCCCAAGCGGTTGACGAGCCCGCGGCGGGGCACGTCGCGGAAGATGCGCGGGCGAGGATTGCCGGGCTGCGGTCGGGGCGTGACGGTTCCGACCTCGACGTGACCAAACCCGAGCGCGGCCAAACCGTCGACGCAGCGCGCGCTCTTGTCGAAGCCGGCGGCAAGCCCGACCGGGCTTGGGAAGGCGACGCCAAAGGCCGACGAGGCAAGCCGCGGGTCGGGGCGATGGAAGGCGGCGCGGACAAGCGCGTCGAGCGCGCCGCCGCGGCGCACGCGCGAGAGGAGCCCGACGACGCGATCGTGCGCCCGCTCGGCGTCGAGCTGGAAGACCAACGGTCGCGCCAGCCGGTAGAGCGAGCGCGGGTCCCCCGTTGGCATCCGTCCGGGCAAGGCCGCGGAAGCCTAAGCCCGTTTCGAAGCGGCTGGCGAACCCATTCGCCAAAATACTGGCGAATGGCCGGTCAATTCCAATGAAAAGGTACTTTTTGGCGTGTGGCCGTCTGATTCGCCAAAATCTTGAAGCTTCAGCATCGCCTCTTGGGTCCTGGAGCGATTGGCATGGCGGTCGGCTTTGTCCTCATCAGCGCGGCGCCGTCGAAGGAGCACGACGTCTACAACCACTTGCTGAAGGTCCCGGAGATCGTCGAGCTCCACCCGCTCTTTGGCGAATACGACCTCATCGCAAAGATCGAGGCGGGGGACTTCGACACGCTAGGCCAGATCATCGTGAATCGCATCCGCACGATCGACGGGGTCATGGACACGAAGACCCTCACGGGCACGCGATTCTGATTACGGCACGTTTTTGAAGCGGAATCGGGTTCCCGGTACGACGGTGGAGAGACTTGGCGCTGCAAACCGGCATGACCGCGCTCGACATCTTCCTGAGCATCGCCATCTTCTCGTTTGGCCTGCTCACGTTCCTGTCGGGACTCTTCACGGCCTACTTCGGCGCGGGGCGCAGCCGCAAGATCGGCATGGGACTCACCGTGTTTGGCATCCTCGCGCTTGTGATCTGGTTGGGGCTCGCCTTCCTCGACGTCTCGGCGCTTCGGGCGCTTGCGCCAAACTGGGATTACGTGGGCGTCGTGAAGGCGCTTGTCGCCGTGGTCGGCGGCATCGTGGGCGCCATCGTGGCCTTGGGGTTGTTCCTCGTCAGCATCATGAAGGCCTAGCGGGCGGCCGCACGCAGGAGCGCGGCTCCAATGGGAGCGATTGTCACGGAACGCTTATGGCGCACGCTCCTCGAAGCGACTAACGATACGTATGATGGAGCGTGCTGACGAGCGGGCGGGCGAGACGGTCGAACGGCGCGTGGAACAAACGGAGGCCCCCTGGCCCGAAGATCCAGACTACCGGTGGGGCTACATCGGCATCCCGACGGCCGGCGGAACCATCGCCCGCATCGTGGCGATCTTCCTTGTCGCGGGAATCGCGCTCGGGCTCGGCGGAGTCGTCCTGGCCGCGGCGGCCGACGGTTTCGAGGTGGCGCGCGCCGAGGTCGGAAGCGACACCCTTCTGGCCGCGCTTGGAATCGGGCTTGTCGTGACCACGGCCGTTCTCCTGGCCGTCGTCGGCGGCGTGTACGCAGCGCGCGCCCTGCGGGACCGGCCGGGGGCGGCCGCAGGAGCAGGCTTCGTCGGGGGCTTCCTTGGCGCGGCCACGCTTGCGCTTGTCTTCCTCGCCGTGGCGGCGGGCGGATGGATGGCCGTGAACCCCGGCTCGGACGTGAACCTGGGCGCGGCCGGCGAGAACGCGCAGGTCACGCTGCTTGGGCTCGTGGCCCTCTTCGCGCTCGTCGGCATCGCCTGCGGGGGCACGGCCGCGGTCACGCTCCCGGGCCGCGAGGTGCTCGCGCCTGGCCCCGTGCGCTACCCGCGTCGCGCGCGGCGGGCCGCCGACGTCCGGTAGGCCCTCTAGCGGCGCAGCAGCCCCACGATGCGGCTTTCGGTGAGCGTCCGCTTCCCCTGGGCGAAGTTGGACGCAAGCCGATCCCACCGGCCGTCCGAGAGCCATCGCGACGTCCGCTCCGGGCCCAGCGCCTCGCGCGCTTCCTGGATGCTCTTGAACCGCACGCGAAACGCCTCCCGCTCGAGCGTCTCCACGGCGAGCCCGGCGCGTGCGGCGGCGTCGCGAATCTGCGCTTCGGCGTAGGTGAACCGGCCGGCGCCGTCGATCTCCGCGAACTGGTCCTTGCCCATGCAGCAAAAAACGATGGCCCCGCCGGCGGGCAGCGCCGCGGCCGCGTGGGCGACGACGGCCTCGGAGAAGGCGAGGTTGGTGGCGACGAGGTCGAAGCCGTCCTGCCGGAAGCGGCCGTAGGGCGTCTTGTCGGCGTCGGCGACCACGAACTCGGCCCGGGCGCTCACGCCGATGGACCGCGCCTTGGCGCGCGCGGCCTCGATCGCCTTGGCGTCCACGTCGATCCCGACGACGTGCTTCACGTGCGACGCGAGGAAGAACGCAACCCGGCCTGACCCGCAGCCGACGTCCAGCGCCACCGTCTGCCCGGGCTTGCACTCCCGGAGCAGCAACTCACGGAACCGCGGGCGCAGCCCCGCGTGCATGTCCTCGAAGCCGCCCTCGTAGTCATGGACCGGAAGCTCCGGCCCCTTGCGTGCGGCCGGCGGCACGCGGGGAGGCGGCGACGGCGAGAAGGACGTCATCGCCGTCCGAAGGCCCCCCTGCTCAAAGAAGCTTGCTGCGCCGGGCGACGAGCGCCAAGGCGACCACCGACAAGGCCGCAAGCCACGGCTCGAGCC
>DATLFM010000106.1 GCA_035541015.1 Candidatus Thermoplasmatota archaeon | reverse complement strand
CCCGAAAGGCGAGGGCGCTCTCCAGCGTCTCCCGCTCCGCCACGGCGGCCAAGAGCTCGATGGCAGTCACGTCTCCAAGCTCGCCAAGAGCGGTGGCGGCGGCGGCACGGACGTCCGGTTTCCGGTGGTCCAGCGCATCGCAAAGAGCCCGGATGTCCCGCGCGGCTTTCATCCGTTCGACGTTGGGTCCAAAAAGCGCCATCGATGCGCAGCCCCCGGCAACCGACGGCCCGACCACACGATAATCGTTTCGGGCTTGCCGGGGCGCGCGACGAAACCCCCCGCTTCAAGTAGCGCCGCGGGGATGCCCGATCCCGGGTTTGCCGATGGCCGACGTCGACTTCCTCGTCAACCTCGCGATCGCCGTCGGCATCGGCGGGCTCGTGGGGCTCGAGCGCGAGCATCGGCGCGACAGGGTTCCCGTGATCGCGGGCGTGCGAACGTTCCCTCTCGTGTGCGCCATGGGCGTCCTGCTTGTCCGCCTCGGCGACCTTTCGGGAAGCCATCTTCCGCTCGCCGTGGGCCTCTTTGCCGTAGGCGGGCTTGCCGTGGCCCTGTTCTACATCCGGCACACGATGGGCCTGACGGGCCTCACGACGCCGTTTGCCATGTTCGTCGTGTTCCTCGCCGGCACGCTCGTGGGGTTCGACCTTCGCATCGAGGGCGCCATCATCGGCGTGTTCGTGACCTTCCTTCTCGTGAGCAAGGATCGCCTGCACGGCATCGCGGGCAACCTCACGGAGGACGAGATCCTAAGCACGCTCCAGTTCGTGACGCTCGCCTTCATCCTGCTTCCGCTCACGGGCATGCTGCGCGGCGCGCTCGATCCCCTCGGCCTCGTGGGGCCGGGGCGCCCCATCGATCCCTACGGCCTCCTCCTGATCGTTTTGTTCGTCTCCGGGATCTCGTTTGCGAGCTTCCTTGCCATGCGCCAAGTCGGCGCCACGCGCGGCGTCTCCGTCTCGGGCCTCCTGGGCGGGCTTGTCAACAGCGAGGCCGCCACGGCAAGCCTCGCGGCGCTTGCGCGCGAGCGGAGGGACCTCGAGCGCGTGGCCGTCGTGGGCGTGCTCCTGTCGGTTGCGGGCATGCTCGTGCGCAACCTTGCGATCGCCGCCTTCGTGGACCCGTCGCTTACGATCGCGACGTTCATGCTGCCCGCCGTCCTGCTCATGACGGTCGCGTCGGCCGGGCTTGCCTTGCACGCGCAGCAGCGGACGCACGAGGTGGCCGGCGACGTGCGCGTGGCCAACCCGTTTGCGATCTGGCCGGCCTTCAAGTTCGCCGCCATCTTCGCCGTCATCGTGCTTGGCGCCACGGCGGCGCGAAGCCTGCTTGGCGAGGCGGGCGTGTACGCGTCGGCCCTGGGCGCCTTCGCGAGCGCCGGCGCCGTGATCGCAAGCGTGGGGGCGCTTGCCGCCACGGCCAACGTGCCGCTTCTCGTGGCCGGCCAGGTGGCGGTGCTCGCCTGCCTGCTGTCGGTTGCCAACAAGGCGCTCATCCTTCGCGCCACGAACCCGGACCTTCTGGCGTCGGCGTGGCGGCCGGTCGTGCTGCTCGTGGTTCTCGGGCTTCTCGGGCTCGTCCTCGCCTCGCTGCTTCCAACGTGAGGCTCAACACAAGCCGGACTCGGCCATGCGGGGAAGCGTCTCGCCCGGGTACAGGCGACGGCCGCCCTCGCCGTCGGTTTCCGTGAGGAGGCCCGCGCGGCGCAGCCGCTCCAGATGCCACGCGACGGTCGGGCGCGCGAGGTTCGCGTGCGCGGCCACGGCGGAGGGCTCCACGCCGGGCTTCTCGAGCACGATGCGCGCGATGCGCGCGGCGTTGCCGTTTGCAAGCACGGCGCGGCCGAGGACCTCGTCGCGCCGCGTGGCGCCGTTCACGAACCATCGCTGGCTGCGGCCCTCGCGCTCGCACGCGAGGAAGCCCGTGTCCGAGAGCACGCGCAGATGGTACACGGTGGCGCCCCACCCGACGTTTGCGGCCTTGGCGACCTCGGTCGTGTTGGCGCCCGGATTCTGCGCGACGAACTGGAAGATGCGCTCGCGCACCTCGTTCCCCAGGATCTCGCGCGAGGTGAGCCGCGCGTACAGGGGCACGACGAAGAGGAAAAGACTGCCGCGGGCCGGCGCGTAGGCCCAAAGGCTCGCGAGCGAGACCGCAAGGCCGGCGGCCAAAAGTGCCGCTCCGACGAACGCCGGCGACAGCGCGTCGGCGGCTTCCTCCGACGCGACGGCGATTCCGTCGTCGCCGCCTACCGGCTCCGCGGCGGCCTCGGACAGGAGATCGTTCTGAACCCGCGCGGCCGCGGCAAGGTCGACGCCCTGCCCGTTGGATTCCACTCGGGATTCCTGGTTCGCCTCGACCCCGCCGGCAGGCGTCTGCGCGCCCGCGCTTCCCCACAGGATGGCTTCCGCAGGCGGCGCGGAGACGAGCGCCGCAAGGCTTTGCCCGGACGCGCGAAGCGTCGCGTCCTCGGCCTGCACGAGCATCCAGACGGCGTCCGCCGGCGTGACGGTGGGCGCGCCGCCGTGCGCCACGCCCGAGAGCGACGCGTCGCGCGGGCGGAAGAGCGCGAAGAAGTCGCCGCGAACCTCGAGAAGGAGCCCGTCGGCAAGCCTGGAGGCGTCGACGAGGTCGAACGAGAGCGCGGCGGCAAGGTCGAGCTCGCGAGGGTCGAACTCGGCGACGCTGATGCGGTCGCCAAGCTCGCGCGCACGGGCGGCAAACTCGGCGGGCGAAGGCGCCGCGTTCTCGGGGACGGTGGGAAGCGAAAGACCGCGCACGTCGTTGGCGACGACGAAGACGACCCGCCCGTCGGACGCCCGCGACTGTACGACGCCCTCCTGCCAGGGCGTCGCGCGAAGCGGGAAGCCACCGTCCCAGGGGTCCGAGAGCTCGTACACGACGGCGCGTTCGAAGGAGAAGGTGAGCTCGAAGGTCGGGTCGAAGCCCTGCGCGGAGGCAAGAACGGAGGCGACGCCGGCCCGAAGCTCGGCGCCGGCGCCCACCTGGGCGGGGGAGCCGGCCGTTGCGGCGGCTGCGGCGAGCAAGGTCAACGCAAGGACCGCTCCCAGGGGGCCTCCACCCCTGCGTGGGCGCGACATGTCGCTTCGACGTTCGACCCCGACCGGACGCCATAAAGTTTTTGGTCAACTTCCTATGGCAGATCGCGCGGCCTTCGCTCGTGCTTTATGACCGGGACGCGCCTTTGGCCCCCGCATGGCTTCGCCGGCGCCCGGACTTCGGCAGGAGCTTGGCCTGCGCGAGGCGACGACGCTCATCGTCGGCAGCATGGTGGGCTCCGGCATCCTGCTGCTGCCCGGCGTCATGCTGCTCGACGTCGGAAGTCCGCTTGTCATGCTCCTCGCGTGGGTGGCCGGCGCCGTGCTTGCGCTTGCCGGCGCGCTCACCTTCGCCGAGCTTGGAACGATGTTCCCCCGGGCCGGCGGCCAGTACGTCTTCCTCCGCGAGTCGATGGGCGACCGCTGGGCGTTCCTCTTCGGATGGACGAACTTCTGGGTCGTGCAGGCGGGCATCCTCGCCGCCGTCGCCTCCGCGTTTGCCCTCTTCGTCGACCTCCTCGTGCCGCTGCCCGGCCGCGCGATCGAGGTCGCAGAAGGGCTCACGATCCCGAAGTACGGCGTCGCGTTTGTGGCCATCGGCTGCATCTGGCTTCTGGCCGGCGTGAACTACCTTGGCACACGTCACGGGGCGCGCGTGCAGGTCGTCTTTACGGTGGCCAAGCTCGTCGGCATCGTGGGCCTTCTTGCCGGCATCCTCCTCTTCTACCGCCCCACGCACGATCCCTTCGCGGGCGCCGCCTCGGCCGCCGGCGCCGGGCTTCTCGTCGCGTTTGCAGTGGCCCTCTCGCGCTCGCTGTTTGCCTACGACGGATGGCCCGTCATCACGTATGTGGCAAGCGAGGTGAAGGACCCGCAGCGCACGATCCCGCGCGCGCTCGTGCTGGGCGTAAGCCTCGTGGCCGCGCTGTACATCCTCTTCGCGCTTGCCATGGTCGTCGCCGTCGACCTCCCGACGGCGCTTGCGACGGGCGCCGATCCCAACGGCCGCATCGCGACGACGGCCGCGCAGCTCGCCTTTGGCCTTGGCGCCGCCGCGCTTGTGGCCGTCGTTGCCGGCATCAGCACGTTTGGGACCGTGAACGGCTACGTTCTCGCCGCGCCGCGCATTCCCTACGCCATGGCGCGCGACGGCATGTTCTTTGGAAGCTTCGCCCGCCTGTCGAGGTTCGCCACGCCCGGCGTCGCCACCCTCCTCATGGTCGAATGGGCAAGCCTGCTTGCGCTCACGGGAGTGTTTGCGCAGCTTGCGATCCTGGCCGTCTTTGGCCTGTGGCTCTTCTACATCCCCACGGCCGTCGGATACTTCCGGCTGCGGCGCACGCGACCGGACCTCCCGCGCCCGTACCGCACGCCCGGCTATCCCTTCGTCCCGCTCCTGTTCCTCGCAAGCGCCGTCTTCGTCACGGCCGTCATCCTGCTCAACCCGAGCACGACGCTCTCCGCGCTCATCGGACTTGCGCTCATCGCAACGGGTGTTCCGGCGCACGCGTGGTTCGAGCGGCAGAAACGCAGGCAGGCGCCCGAACGGGCGCCGGAGCTCGTCGTTGCAGGCGTGCAATAGAAGGGGGGTTCCGGGCCCCCCGGCGGATCCAAAGGGCCCGGTGTGGTTGGTCGGGGTGATCGGTTTACTGCGCAACTGCGCAGGAAATCAGTTGCCGAAGACCGGAGGGATCGTCCCGTCGCGCGTCCGATACGCTCCACCGATGTGCGTTGGCGCGCTGCGGATGAGCGACATCGTCGTGGCGAGGGTCGAGATCGACCGTACGCGCGGCGAAGGCGGGCTTGGGCCAGGCGGCGGTTGCATCGGGTGGCCGTCGAGGGACAACGCTTCGGTCATCGGGGGTGTGCCTCCCTCCCGCGCAAGGCGGTTGGGCATGCACTCGTTCGCCCAGAACTATTTGAAGTGTTTCCTAACCTCGTAGTCGAATCGAGGAAAGGGCCGGAAGGGAGCTACGGCGCCAACCGCGTCCTGTCCCTCGGGAACAGCACGCCCTCGCGGATGTTGTCGAGGCCCAGCATGACCATGACGAGCCGGTCGATGCCCATGCCAAAGCCGCCGTGCGGGGGCATGCCGTAGCGGAACGCCTTGAGGTAGCCTTCAAAGTCCGCCGGGTTCAGCCCTTTGTGCTCGATGCGCGCGGCAAGCTTGTCGGGCCGGTGCTCGCGTTGCGCGCCCGAGGTGATCTCGAGCCCTCGGTACTCGAGGTCGAAGCTGCGGCTGTCGCGGCCGTTGTCGTCCACGTACGTGTAGAACGGCCGCACGGCTTCGGGGTAACGCGTGAGGAAGTAGAAGTCGTGGCCCTCCTTGCGGAGTTCCTCGCCAAGCACGCGCTCGGCCTCCGCGGAGAGGTCCTCGCCCGGCGTGACGGGCTGCGCGAGGCGGCCGGTGGCGTTGGCGCGCTCGACCGCGTCGGCGTACGGGATGCGCAGGAAGCGCGCGGGGGGGACGGGGAGCGTGACGCCAAGCGTGGCAAGCTCCTGCGCGCAACGCTGCGCGACGCTTTGCCAGATGTGCCCGAGGAGGCCTTCGAGCGCGCGCAGCACGTCCTCCTCGGACTCGACGAAGGCGATTTCGGCGTCAAACGCGGTGATCTCGTTCAGATGCCGCGGCGTGTTGTGCTTCTCGGCGCGGAAATACGTGGCGACCTCGAAGACGCGGTCGAGGCCGGAGGCCATCATCATCTGCTTGTAGAGCTGCGGGCTTTGGGAGAGGTATGCGTCGCGCTCGAAGTAGCGGACCTTGAAGAGGTCGGTTCCGCCTTCGCTTGCCGAGCCGATGACGCGCGGAGTGTGGATCTGCGCGAAGCCGTTCTTGCGGAACCATTCGACGCCCGCGCCCACGATCTCGCTGCGGACGGCAAAGACGGCGGCGATCTCGGGCTTGCGAAGGTCGAGGAAGCGGTTGTCCAGGCGCGTCTCGATGTCGGCGGCGACCTTGTCCACGACGCCAAGGGGAAGCGGCGTCGCGGCCGCGTTGAGGACGGTGAGGTCGCCCTCGGCGTCGAGCAGGATCTCGTACCCGCCCGCCTTCGCCTTGCTCGCGTTCACGAGGCCCGTCAGGGCGACGACGCTCTCGCGCGGAACGGCGGCGTAGCGGGCAAAGCGCTCGGCCCCCACGTCGTTGAGCTTGGCCACGACCTGCACGACGCCCGTGCGGTCGCGCACGAAGAAGAACGCGATCTTGCCTTGGTTGCGGACGTCCTGGAGCCACCCGGCGATCGTCGCGCGCTTGCCGAGAAGGTCGGCGGTAAGCTCGGAGGCGTAGCGGCGCTGCGAGAGCCCGGCCATGGCGCGAGAAAAGGCTCCGGCTATTAAAGGGGCGCGCCCGCTCGGGGAGGCCGTCAGCCGACGACTTCCTCGATGTCGAAGCGGAGCGTCTTGAACTCCTTTGTCTCCGTGCTGATGACGACCGTGTGGAGGCCGCGCCCGAGATTGCGTCCGGCGACGAATACCTTCGCTTCCGTGTTCTTCGGGAAGCACAGCGGCTTCTCGACGCTGATCTCCTTCACCTTCACTTCCTTCCCGTCGATCCACAGGGAGACGCGCGCCTTGGGGATCCGGTCGCCGTCGACCTCGATCTCGGGGAAGACCGTAAGCTCGGCCGTGCCCAACGAGTTTCGGAGGCGGAAGCAGAATCCGCCGTCTTCGTTGCCGAGGCTGTTCGAAACGTACAGCTTCCGCAACACGAACGAGGGGATCTTCAAAGCAACCCCGCGAACCCCGTAGGCAAAAGCCCTATTTATACCATCCGCCGGGGGCCCGAATCTGCGAGCCCGGCCAGCGCCCGCGTCTGCGCCCGGAGGAACGTTTCCGCCTCCAAAAGCGATTGCGCATTGTTGTACGATTCCAGGAATTCCCGAGCGGAATCCGGCGCAAAACCGCCTTCCAATTCCGCGGCCATGGCGGGAAGCGCGCGCACCACGTTGTCCACGATCGTGACCGTGCCCGCCACGGCGGTGCGGGAGAGCGGGTTGAGATCGATCGTCAGGACGTCCTTCCCCATCGCCGCAAGCGCTTGGGCGCGATCGCCGTCCTCGAGCGGCACGAGGACGACGTCGGCGCCAAAGATGCCCTCCTTGCGGCACAGCGCGCGCGCGTGGTCGATCCCGGGGATGCGCGCGTCGGGATGGGCGCCAAGGACCTTCTCGCATCCGTGCGACTCCAACCAATCGACGATGCGGGCCACGCGTTCTTCCGTGCGGTGGAACAGGTTCACCTCGACGCGCGCGCCCGCCGCCTTGGCCACGCGCGCGACCGCCTCCGGGCAAAGCGCGGCGACGTTGCCGTTCACGCTCACGACCGGGCGCGCGGCGAGGCGAAGGTGCGCGGCGGCCGCGCGGATCGCGCGCGTTGCAAAGGGTTGCGTCCGCTCGGCGAGCAGGTAGTCGAAGGCCTCGCCGCGACCGTGCGCCAGGAGGCCCTGCTCGGCCACGAGCCCGCGGCGAAAACCCTGGACCAGCCGCTCGCGCGTTTCGAGCGACGCCTTCCGGGGATGCGAGGCGGGAATCTCGGTCAAACCGAAACGGCTTAAGGGGAATCGCGTATAAGACCGCGATGGTGGAGTGCCCCCCGGGCTTGATCGCAAGCCTGTTTTGCGGCCTGGGGCTCGGTGGCGTGATCGCGACCCTCTTTGCGGTCTTCTTCATCGACTCGATGCTGGTGCCCGCCGTTCCCGAGTTCTTCGCGCTGTTCTTCTTCGCGGGCGAGGGCGCCGAGTTCTACCTCGCCCAGTACGGCGCGGCCACGTGGGGCGGCATCATCCTCGTGACGGTCGTCGTGGCCGAGCTTCTGGCCAACTCGATGCTGTACCTCCTCGTGAAGCGCAAGCGGCACCGCGTTCCGGGCTTCGTGGAACGGGCCATGCACTATTGGCGCGGGATTCTCATCCTCAAGGACGAGCGCGCCGTGCTGCTCAACCGCATCGTGCCCATCATGCCCTTCATGGGCGCCTTCATCGCGATTTCCCCGTGGAACGCGCGCAAGGCCATCGCCTACGTGGGGATCGGGGGATTCCTCAAGTACTCGGCCCTCCTCCTGTTCGTGGGGTACCTGCACGTGACCGACGTCGCCACCGCCCGCCGCGCGACCTACGTTCTCATCGCCGTGCTCGTGGTGTGGGGCCTCGTGTCCTCGTACGCGCTCAAGAAGCGTCGGGAGGCGCGCGGCGAGCCCTCCAAGGCGCCGCCGCAGGGGTGAACGCATGCGCATCTGCATGCTCAATCCGCTGTTCCACCCGTACCAGGGAGGCACCGAGAAGGTCATCCTCGAATTCGGGTCCCGGCTGGCGCGCCAGGGCGTCGACGTGAGCGTCCTCACGTCGCGCCTGCCGGACACCCCCGCCGAGGAGACCGTCCAGGGCATCCGCGTGCGGCGATCGCCCGCGCTTTACCTCGCCAAGCTTCCGCCTCCTCTTCCGCCACCCTACACGATCACGCCGCGCTTTGCCTGGGACATCCTGGCAACCAAGGACGCCGACCTTCTGCACCTGCACAACCGGTACTGGTGGGGGCCGTTGGAGATGTGGGCGGTGCGCTCCTCGGGCACGCCGCTTGTCCTCACGATCCACAACGCGCGGCCGGTGGGCATCAGCCCCACCACCGACGCCGCCGCAGGGCTCTACGACGACGTGCTCGGCCATCGCTGGATGGAGCTTTCCAAGGGCATCGCGTGCGTGAGCCAGGCGGCGCTTGACGCCACGATCCCCGCGGCCCTTCGCGACCGCGCGCGCGTCGTCTACAACGGCGTCGACACGGAGCGGTTTGCGCCCGAGGCGGGAGCGGGAAGCGTGCGGGAAAGGCACGGCATCCCGGCGGAGGCGCCTTTGATCCTCTCGAACGCGCGCCTCATCGAGCAGAAGGGCCTCTTCGTCCTGCTCGACGCCTTCGCGCAGGTCCGGCGACGGCACCCCGACGCTCACCTCCTCCTCGTCGGCAAGGGGCCGCTCAAGGAGGCCCTGCAGGAGCACGCCCGCAAGCTTGGCGTCGAGGCGGCGTTTGCCATCGTGACGGGCATTCCCGAGGACGAGCTCGTGCACCACTACAACGCCGCGGACGTCTTCGCGCTTCCGTCCTTCTACGAGCCAAGCGCCGTCGTGCTGTACGAGGCGCTCGGCTGCGGCAAGCCCGTCGTGTGCACCGAGGTCGGAGGCAACACCGAGATCGTGTCGCCGGAGTGCGCCGTCGCCGTGCCGCCCCGGGACGCCGCGCGGCTGGCGGAAGGGCTCCTTCGCGTGCTCGACGACGACGCGCGTCGCCGCGCCATGGCGTCGGCCGCGCGCGCGAGGGCCGTCTCGCAGTTCGACTGGTCCGTGGCCGCCCGGCGTTACCTCGAGTTCTACCGCGAGCTTCTCGCGTAGCGGAGCGGGGCTCGCGCGGCGGGCGCGTCCCGGCCGTCGGAAGCGCAGGCGCGCTCGTACACGCGAAGCGTGGCCGCGACGTAGCGTGGCCACGAGAAGTCCTGCGCCCGCCGGCGCGCCCGCTCGCCAAGCCGTCGGGCAAGCGCCGGATCGCTCCAGAGCTCGACCATGGCCCGCGCGAGCGCCTCCGCGTCGCCGGGGGGCACGAGCCGCGCCGCGTCCCCGGTCACGTCTGGGATCCCGCCGGCCGTCGTGGCGACGATCGGGCACCCTTGCCGCATGGCCTCGGCGACGGCAAGGCCCAGCGCTTCCTGCAACGCCGGGTGAACGACGAACCGCGCGCGGGCGAGCAGCGCCTGCCGCGCGTCGTCGGGGACCGCGCCCGCGAAGCGGACGCGATCCGAAACCCCGCGCGCGCGGGCCAGGCGCTCCAACCGTCGCCGCTCCGGACCCTCGCCCACGACGACCACGTCGACGCCGGGCGCCCGCGCGACGGCCTCCACGAGGACGCGAAGGCCCTTCGTCGGCACGAGCCGTCCCACGAACACCGCCGGGCCGTCGCGGGGCGCCTCGGTCG
>DATLFM010000105.1 GCA_035541015.1 Candidatus Thermoplasmatota archaeon | reverse complement strand
GCCGAAGCGTCGGCGTTGCCGTCCCCGGTCGCGGCCATGTCGTCGGAAGCGAGCGCGGCGTTGAGGGAGCCGCCGCCTCCGGCCATCCCACGGACGCTGCCCACGTCGGCGACGTCCAGTTTCCCCGTGGCGCCACCGCCGCCGCCGGCTCCGAGCGCTCCGGAGAGCGCCGCGGCGCCGGGCGCGGCCAGAGCCAGCGCCACGAGGGCGATCGTTCCCATTCCCAACCAGGTTGCGCGCCATTTCATGTTGCAGCACCTGACCTTCCCTTGGCCGGGCGCCGCATTTGAGGCGATTGGATGCCCGCGAGGAATGATCTAGGGGTATCCCGTCCAGCCGCCGAAACCGGAGGCGGAGCCGTAGCCGCCCTGGCTCTCGAGGACCTGCCCCGTCACCGCGTCGAGCTTGACGTACCCGCCGCCGCCACCGCTTGCGTCCCCGCCGCCGCCGGCGATGTGCCATTGGGCGCGCGTCTCTCCCTGCTCGCGGCGGAGGATCTCGGCGATGCCGAAGTTGGACGACTCCACGCCTCGCCGCAAGCCCTCGTTTGCGTCCTTGGCGCGTCGCAGGGCTTCGTCGCTGTTGATCTTCCATTCGCCCACCGGCAGAAGCTCGTTTGTGTCCGAGGCGTCCGTCTCCTCGGCGCGCAGGACCTTTCCGTCCTTGTCCGTGACCACGACGAAGGCCTTCGATTTGCCCGCCGCCTTGAACACGTAGACCCAGACCTCCGTGCGCCCGTCGCCGACGGTGCCGTCGCTTTGCACCCGCGAGCGCTCGCCGGAGGAGAGCCCGAAGCCGCCCCCGCCGGCGAACGCGCCGATCCATGTTCCCTCCGCGCCCACGATCATATACAGGGTTGCGCCCGAGTGCCATTCCTTGGCCCTCGACTCGGCCGGGGGGAGGTTGGCCTGCGCCGTGCCGGCCGCGGCCGACCCCAGGCAGCCCGCTAGGAGAAGGGGAGCGATCGCAAGCGCAAGCGTGGAGGCGCGCAGAAGCCGTCGCATGGCCCGGCTACCGGGCGGTGGGTATATCCTGATTTTGGTTGCGACGTCGAAATCCGGTGCAGCCTTGGCGGAAGGTCGTTGCCGCGACCGCCCCAACGATTCGCGATGAGCCGCCCCGACCTCACCGTCTGCCTGGACGAGTCCTGCCGCTCGCCAAGCGTCGCGAGCCTCGCGGGAAACGATGGGCGCGTGACGTTGCATCCTCACGTTCGCGCGTGGGCGTGCCCCCGCTGCGGGTTCGTGCTTCGGATCGGCGACCTTGCCGCGCGGCGGTCCACCGCGTGCCCGGCGTGCGCCCCGACGGGCTAGGCCGCCGGCGCTTCGCGAAGGGTCGCCCCGTCGGCGATCAGAGCCGCCCGCAGCGTGGCTGGCACGGGCGTCTTCCGGCCCGACGCGTAGTCGTAGCAAACTTGAACCGTCTTTGCCGCCGCGACCGGGCGCTGCGTCCTCGCCTCGCGCACCTCGTAGTCGAGCACGAAGCTCGATGTGCCGACGGAGCTGGGCCGCAACCGAACGACGAGGGTCTCGCCGAAGGTGGCCTGGCTCTTGAAGTCGATCTCCACGCGCGCCAGGATGAAGTCCATCGCGTCGAGCGAATCGATGCCGCGACGGGACCAGTAGTAGTCGGTGCGCGCAATCTCGAGATACGTCGCCACGACTGCGTTGTTGAGGTGGCGCATGGGGTCGCAGTCGCGGAAGCGGATCGGCACCTCGACGGAGAAGGGCCACGCGTCGGTCATGGCGGCGAGGCATCGCGCCCGGGCGCAAGAACCTTGCCGTCGGCGAGGATGCGGTCCACCGCCGAGGAAAGGTCGGGGGCCACGAGATCCGGTCGCGCCCGCGCGATCCCTCGGGCCAGTCGCCGCCTTCGCGCCTCGCTCCCGTAGACGAGCGCCGTGCGCGCGCCAAAGGCGCGACCGGCCAGCACGTCGGTGAGGTTGTCGCCCACCATCCACGAGGCCCCCGGTTCGACGCCAAACTCCCGCTGCGCCGCCACCAGCATGCCCGGCTTGGGCTTGCGGCACTCGCACCCGGCCCACGGGTGATGGCCGCAGAAGTAGAGCTTCGTGACGCGTCCGCCGGCCTCCTCGATCGCCGCGAGGATGCCGCGGTTGATCTCGTCGTTGCGCGCGGGCGAGAGGACCTTCCACCCCATCGCGGTCTTGTTCGTCACGACAAAGACGCGAAGCCCCGCGCGCGTGAGGCGCGCGACGGCGGCGAGCGCGCCGGGCAGGAAGCGAACCTGCGACCAGCGCAGCGGCGTGGGGAAGACGTCCTCGTTGAGGACGCCGTCACGGTCGAGGAACACGGCTCCGTCGGTCATGGCAACCTCAGTGGGCCGGCGGCTCGCTCAGGCGCGCAAGCCCGCGGCCCGTGAGGCTTCCCCCCACGTGCCGGACGGCGTCTTCGAGCGGGAACCAGGCCACGCGAGCGATCTCGTCCTCCTTCAGCCGGAAGTCCTCCGAATGCAGCCTGCCGCGGAACAGGACGGAGAGGAAATGCACCCCGCTGGGCACGACGCCCGACTCCATCGAAACGTAGCGCTCCACCTCGCACGGCACGCCAAGCTCCTCCTCGATCTCGCGGACGATGCACTCGGCGGGGCTCTCGCCGTAGTCGACGTAGCCGCCCGGAAGGCTCCAGCGCCCTTCGAAGAACCCTTGCCGCGGCTCCACGAGGAGGACGTCGGGCGCGTTGGCGGGCCCTTTCGTGAGCGCGACCTTCGCAACGACGCGGATCATCGTGCGGTGCACGGTCGCCTTGGCCAGCTCCTCCACGTCCGTGCGGCCGTGCACGTCGTCCTTCCAGGGCCAGGATTCGGGCGCGCGGTCGAGCACTGGGTGGGCAAAGACGACGGGCGTTCCCTCGACGAGGCCGCGGCGGCTCTCCTTCACGGGAAACGGCAGCGATTCCCCCTCGATGGGCAGGCGCAGGCGGCCGTTTCCGTCGGGCACGAGGTAGAGGCGCCCGTCGTACTCGATGTGCATTCGCGCTTGCGTCATCGTCGCGCCGCCTAGCGCCGCCCGCGCTTATTAGCCCTGCGTCGTCCGGCTACTTGCGCGCGATCGCGGCGCGCGCCGCGGCGGCCACGTGCTTGGCCGTGAGGCCGTACTTTTGGAACAGGTCGGAAGGCTTGCCGCTCTCGCCGAAGGTGTCTTTGACGCCCACGCGGACAAGCGGCGTGGGCCGCGTCTCGGCGAGCACCTCGGCGACGGCGCCGCCAAGTCCGCCGATCACGCTGTGGTCCTCGGCCGTCACGATCGCGCCCGTCTCCTTGGCGCACCGGACGACGAGCTCCGTGTCCAGCGGCTTCACCGTGTGCAGGTTGACGACGCGCGCCCGCGTGCCCTGCGCCGCAAGCTCGTCGTGGGCCTTCAGCGCCTCGTGCACGAGCGGGCCGCAGGCGAGGATCGTGGCGTCCGTGCCGTCGCGGAGGATCTGGCCCTTTCCAAGCTCGAAGCGGTGGTCGTCCCCGAAGAGGACGGGCACCTTGCCCCGCGTGAGGCGGATGTACGTGGGGCCCGGGTTCCGGGCGAGCGCCACGGTGGCCATGCGCGCTTCCGTGGCGTCGGCCGGCACGAGCACCCGCATGTTGGGAAGCGCCCGGTAGATGGCGATGTCCTCGATCGCCTGCGCCGACGAGCCGTCCTCGCCGGTCATGAGTCCCGCGTGCGAGCCGGCGATCTTCACGTCGAGCTTCTGCCGGCAGATCGTGTTCCGGATGGGCTCGAAGGCCCGCTCCGTGAAGATCGCAAACGTGCCGGCGAACACGACCTTGCCGCACGCCGCAAGCCCTGCAGCGGCGCACACCATGTCGCCTTCGCTGATGCCGAAGTTGAAGAACCGGTCCGGGAACTTGTCGCGAAAGCCCGTCTGCAGGAGCGACACGTTGAGGTCCGCTCCGCAGACGACGACGTCGCCGTACCGGTCGCCGGCCTCGAGGAGGCCCTGCCCGTACCCCTCGCGCGTGGCGGCGCTTCCCTTCGTGGCGACGACAGGCGCGGACATCAGCGGCCACCCCCGGCCGCTCCAAGCTCCACGAGCGCCTTCCGGTAGTCGGCCTCGTTGGGGCTCTTGCCGTGGTAGTCGGGGTTGTTCTCCATGTACGAGACGCCCTTGCCCTTCACCGTGTTTGCGACCACGACGCGGGGCTTGCCCTTCACGCGGTCCACGGCTTGCAGCGTCGCGACGAGCGCTCCGACGTCGTGCCCTTCGCACTCGACCGCGTGCCATCCGAACGAGGCGAACTTGGCGGCCACGTTGCCGAGGTCCTTCGTCTCCTTGACGAACCAATCGTTCTGGATGCCGTTGCGGTCGACGATCGCGGTGAGGTTGTCGAGCTTGAAGTGGGCGGCCGTCATGGCCGCCTCCCAGCATTGGCCCTCCTGGAGCTCGCCGTCGCCCAGGAGCACGAACGTGCGCCAGGACTTTCCGTCCATGCGCGCGGCAAGCGCGCAGCCGACGCCAAACGAGAGGCCCTGCCCAAGCGACCCCGCGGAGAACTCCACGCCGGGGACCTTCGTGTCCACGTGGCCCTGCAGGAGGGAGTCGATCGCGCGGAAGCCCTTCGTCTCGTCCTTGGGAAAGAAACCTTTCTCGGCAAGGGCGGCGTAGACGCCCGGGCTTGCGTGGCCCTTGCTCACGATGAACCGGTCGCGGTCGGGCCACGACGGGTTCTTGGGATCGACGCGCAGGACGCCGCCGAAGTACAGCGCGACGAGGATCTCCGTCTCGGAGAAGCTTCCGCCCGGGTGCCCGCTTTGCGCCCGGTAGATCATGTCGAGCGCGGACACGCGGATGCGGCGAGCGATCTCCGTGAGATCCGACGGCGAGGCCATGGACGCGTCAGCACGGGCGTGGCACCATAAAGGTTTGGCATGCGCTTCCGGTCAAGGCCCCGTGAGGGCCCCGTCGATCGCCTCGGCGGCGGGCCGCCCGTCGGGCAGAACAAGGCCCAAGCGCCGGAGGCGGTCCACGTGCCACTTGGCCGTGCTCTTGGGAAGCCCCGCGCGAGCGGCGAGCGCCGACAGCGAGCCCCGCGGATCGCGCGCAAGCGCGCGGACCACGCGGGCCGCCTGCGGGTGCCGCAGCGCAAGCGCCGCGCGCTTGCCAGCGTCCGAGAGGCGTCCGTTGCCGAAGTACCGCAGCCGCGCGCCCACCTCGCGTGCCTCCAGCGCTCCGAACTCGTGAAGGACGCCGAGGTGGTGGGCGGCCGTGCGGTAGTTGATCGAGCATGCGCGCGCGACCTCGTGCGCGGTGGCGCCGGGCCGAGCGGCTACGTGGTCGAGCACCGCGCGGCGCGTCGGGTTCGCAAGTGTGTCGTCGCGCGTGAGGCGCCGGTAGAGACGGGCAAGGGGAGCAAGCGCAAGGGCGAGGCCCACCGCAAGCCACAGCGGCAACGAGGCGCCAGGCGCGGTCTCCGCGCGCAGCGCGTCGGCTGCGTGGACGGAGCGCGCAGGCGCCCGCGCGGCGGGCGGCGCTGCGTCGTCCGCGGCCGCGCGCTCGATCGCGCGCGCGGCCTGCTCGCCCGCCGCACGGAGTATATGCTCGCGAAGGCGAGCCGTGTCGGCGCGGTCGTCGTCGGTCAGACGGGACGTCGCCGTCTCCTCGCCCGCTCCGCAGGCGAGCGCCGGTGGGGGCGCATGGGTGAGCCCGCGAAGCGGATCGACCAGCAGCGCTTCCGTGCTGCAGACGTCTTCACGGGAGACGTCGGGCTCGAAGGCGGGGACCTCCTGGTCCAAGACGGCAAGCGCCGCGCTCGCCTCGCTTCGGAGCTCGTCGAGCGGAAGCGTCGCTTCGTCCGGCTGCGGCGCGGCCGGGATCGCCTCCTCGGCGGCGTCGCGCGCGTGGCCCACGCGCTCCCACGGCTCCAGGTCCTCGGCGCGATCGCGAAGGTACCCCTGGGCGTCGGCGGCATGCTGGCGTACGTCGTCGGGGGTCTTGGTGGGCGGGTCGGGAAGCTTCGCGCTTCCGGCAGACGCAAGGCACAGGAACGCCACGAGGGCAAGCGTCGCCGCGATGGTAGCCCCGGTCGACACGGTTCTCCCCGTGCGCCGTCGTCTTGGCATGCCATAAGCCTTTTCGGGACCGACGGCGGCTTGTGCAAGAAATTTGCACGGCCGGTTTTCCTGCGCAATTGCGCAGTAACCCGTCCGGCAGGCTTTTGGCCGGGAACGCGCCATGGCCGGCGATGCGCGTCACGCTCAACTGCGCCATGAGCGCCGACGGCAAGATCGCCCTGTCGGGCGGCGCCCGGCTTCGCCTCTCCTCGCCGCAGGACAAGAAGCGCGTGCACGAGCTTCGCGCGCGCGTGGACGCGATCCTCGTGGGCGCCGGGACCGTGCTGCGCGACGATCCCGAGCTTCTCGTCGACGAGGAGCTCGTGCCGCGCCCGCATCACCCGCTGCGCGTCGTCCTCGACTCGAACCTTCGCACGCCGCCATCCGCTCGCGTCCTGCGCGGACCGGCCAAGACGCTTGTCTTTTGCGCCAAGGGGCGCGCGCGGCCGCTGGCCGGCGCCGAGGTCGTGGAGGCGGGAAGCGAGCGCGTGGAGCTTCCCCTCGTGCTCGCGGAGCTTGCGGCCCGCGGCGTCGGGTGGCTTCTCGTGGAGGGCGGCGGCCGCGTGCTCGCCTCCTTCCTGCGGCAGCGGCTGGCGGACGAGTTCCTCGTGTACGTCGCGCCCACCGTCGTGGGCGGGGGCGCGCCGACGCCCGCGGACGGCGAGGGGGCGCTTTCGCCGGAGGACGTGGTGCGCCTCGAGCTTCACGAGACGATCCGCCTGGGCGAGGGCATCCTGCTCAAGCATCGCGTGCTGCGGTGAGAGCGTGCGGTTCCTGTGCGACGAGATGCTCGGCGCCTTGTCGCGGTGGCTGCGGCTTTTGGGCGAGGACGCCGCCTACGCCAAGGACCGCGCCGACGAGGCGCTGCTCGCGCAGGCCGCGGCGGAGGACCGCGTGCTGCTGACGCGGGACGCGGCGCTTGCGCGCCGGGCCGGCGGCCGTGGCTTCCTCGTGCGGTCGCTGGATCCGGGCGAGCAGTTGGCCGAGGTCGTGGCGGGTCTTGCGCTCGGGGTTCGGGAGGATCGCTTCCTGTCCCGCTGCACGACGTGCAACGGGGTCCTCCACAAGGTCGACGCTCCCGCGGTCCAAGACGCGGTTCCCGAAGCCGTCCTGCGGCGGGTCGCGGAATTCTGGCGCTGCCAGGCGTGCGGGAAGGTCTATTGGAGAGGGACCCACGCCGCGCGGATCGAAAAGCGGCTCCGGGCGCTTGCGGATTCCCGCGGCGCCGACGGGTGCGGCTAGCGCCTCGTCGCAGCGCCCGCAGGGAAGTCCGGCAAGCGCGCGCGCAAGGCAGGCGCGGCGCGAGGGAACGACGCGCCATTGTCCGTGGCACGCCTCGATCGCGTCGAGGCGCCGCAGTTGACGCAATGCCCACCGCGCGGCGGCGATGGAGACCCGCGCGCGCAGAGCGACTTCGGGAAGCGTCGCGGGCTCGTGAACGATCTCGGCGGCCAGTCGTCGGGCGGAGGCGGCGCGCAGGAGCGGGAGCGCCCGGCGCTGCCATGGGCAGTAGCCCGCGTTGGCTGGGAACGCGCACAGCTCGCGGCCGCCCCGCACGAGGACGACGTGGCCCTCGTGGCAGAGGCGGCGCGCGTGGTAGGCGGCCGTGGAGGGGTCCACTCCAAGGGCGCGCGCGAGCGCGGACAGGGAGGCGCCGGGCATCTCGTTTGCAAGCCGGAGGAAGCGCGAGGCGGTGGGGGAGGTAGCCGTTCCGGCCATGGTTTCTCGTGCCGTTGGGGCCGGAAACGTCTTTTCCCGCCGGAATCGAACGATGAACCCTACGTCGGGGGCCCTGGGGCGATTGCCCGAAGTCCCGGGCGGCGCGCGGGGGACCTCGCGCCTCGCTCTCTTTCTTATGTTCGTTGCGCGCGAAAGGAAGGGGCATGCGGGCGGTGCGGGCGGCAGCCGTGGTCCTGGCCATCCTGGCCGTGCCCTTCCCCGGGGCCTCCTCCCCTGGCCCCGTCGATTCCCTCGCGCCGCCGCCTGCCGTCGCAGCCCCCGATCCGGTCGACCACCGGATCGTCCAGCCGCGCGACGTGGAGGCGCCCGCGCCGGCTGCGCTTGGCCGACCTTCCTCCGTCGGCTGGTCGGGCGGAGCGGGCTACTGGATCCAGATCCGCGCAGGCACCCAAACCTTCCGGACGGCGGCGCTCGTGGGCGTGCCGGCACTCGTGGACGTCCCCGGCTCGCGCCCCGCAGGCGGGCTTGCGGGGAACCTTCCCGATCTTGCAATCACCGCGCTTGCCGTCCCCGACGTCGGCGTCGTGCCGCTTGCGGCGCGCGTCTCGATCGCGAAGGTGGGCTTTGCGTCCACGGGTCCGCTGGAAGTGCTGCTCATCAAGGAGACGGTCTTGCACGGCGTGCAGGCGCGCGTGGCCGTCGGCTACCGCGCGGCCGAGGCGCCCGACTCCTTCGTGCTCTCGCTTCGGCGCGCCGCCGCGGCCACCGGCTACGAGCTGTCGGCGGAGATCGGCGGCGCTCCGGCCGAGCTCACGATCCTGGGCGAGGCCGGCGGGCGCGACGCCGCAAGCCTCGCGCTGTCGCTCTCCCCGCCGCCGGCGCGCCTGTCGGCAAGCGTCGACCACGCGCGCGTGGCATGGGAAGCTTCCGAGTCCACCCTCGCTTCGTTGGGCGCGCGTTGGGGCGAGGCTTCCGCCGCGCGGACGCTTGCCGTGCGCGCGGACTTGCCGCCTTCGCTGGCGCTTTCCCTTGCGCCAAGGGGCGAGGGTTCCTTGCTCTCCCTTCGCGCCGACCGCGCGCTTGCGTCGGTGGAGTTTGCCCATACGTTTCCCGGCGGGTTCCTCTCCGGCGCCGCCTCCGGCGTGCCCGCGCGGCTGGAGGCCGCAATCGCCACGCGGGGCCGCGCGAGCTTCCTGCTCGATGCCGCCTCCCCGTTGGTTGCCCTTGCCGTCGAAAGCGGCGGCGAGCGCTACTTTGCGTTTGACCTTCGGGGCGTTCCCGCGCGGCTGGCCTTCGCCTACGGCGAGGACGGTGTGTCCTACCGGGGCGACGGTCCGATCGCAAGCGCGACCTTTGCCTTCGGCAACGTTCCCGAGTACGCGCACGTCGCGGGCGACTACGTGGCCTACCTTGCAAGCGCCGGGCAGTGGAGCCTCGCGGGCCGGCTGTCGGGGCTTTCCGCGCTCGTCTACGAGCAGGGAGAGGGCGGCTGGTCGCTCGCGATGGACGCTTCGGGCGGCGCGCCCCTTCGAGTGCTCCTGTCCTCCGCGGGAGCGATCCCCACGGAGGCCGACCTGCGGCTCGATGCCCTTCCCGCCCGCCTGCGCCTGGCCGCGTGGGGTTCCGACGCGGAGAGCGCGTTCTCCTACGAGGCCTCGTCCCGCCCGGGCCTCGCCGGCACGATTTGGCGCGGAAGCGTGAAGCCCGCCTTCGCCGACGCGCTGCCCGCGGCGGGCATCGCGTACGTCGTGTCGCGCTTTGGCGATGCGTTTGGTTCCGGATGGGCCGTGAACGTGGACGCCATCCCACGCTCGGTCCGGTCGGTCGTCCGCGAGGTCTTCGAGGAAGCGCCGGCGGCAAGCGTCGCCAAGGCGCGGAACGTCGCCAGCCGCACGGAGTTCCGGGCCGCGGCCCTGCCCGACGACGTCTCCATCGAGGTCGTCCGCGCGACGACGCGAAACGGCCTCGAATCGCGGACGTCGTACGCCGGTTCGTCCGACACGAGCGACCTCACCGTGGAGTATCGCTCGGAGGACCGCGCGCGCGATCGGCGGATGCACGCGGCTGCCCGGATCGCGGTCTTCCCTCGCGACGCTTCCGTCGTCTATGGCGAGGATTCGCTTGCGCTGTCGTTCCCGGGTCCCCTGGACGCCGTCGTCGACCTTGCGGCGGGGCCTTTGGCCGTTGAAAATCCCCTCATGCCGCCTCGCCCCAAGCAGGGCGTGGGAGCCGTCGTGCGCGGGCCCGTCTGGGCCGCGCACGCGGACGTGCGAGGTTTCCCGCAGGAGGTCCGGTTCGCCAAGGAGCAGGGGACAAGCTCGTTTCGTCTTGCCGGGCTTCCCGAGGGCGCCTTCCACCTTGCCCTCGACGCAGACGGGCTTCGCGTGCGCGGGCAGGCGACGCTTCCGGGCGGTTCGGTCCTGGAAGCCTCGGCCGGCGGCGGCGCGGTGCGCCTGCGCCACGCGGGCGACGGTCCTGCCTCCGTCGCCGTTGAGATGGACCGCGCGGGCGGACCGTCGCTTCGCTTTGCGGCGGAGGATCTTCCTTCGGAATTCTCGCTGGAGGCGGGATCGGGCGTCGTGCGGTACGCCGGCAGCGCGCCGGGCGCGCGGCTCTCCTTGCAGGGTGCGCTCTCGGTCCTCGACGACGAGGCCTTGGGTCCCGACGCCCGCATCGCCTTCGAGGCGAGGCTTCCCTCCGCGTTCTCGCTGGAGACGCTCGGCGGACTGCGCATGGCGGCCGACGAGCCCATGTCGTCAAGCCTCCGTCTGTCGGAGGCGCGCGTGCCCGTGGGCCTTGGGCTTCGGTTCCCGTCGAAATCGATCGTGGCGGAGCTTCGGGACGTCCGCGACGTTGGGCTGCGCGCCGGCTTTCCCGCTGTAACGGTCGCCGGCTCGACGGGGTCGGCCCGCGTCGCGCACGAGCCGGCGGGGCCGGCGGGCAACGTCCTTCTCGTCGAGGGCGCGCCCGGCCACGCTCCGGCGGCGCGTTGGAACGGCGCCGAGCTTGCGCTCGACGGCAGCGAGCGTTCCCTTGTCTACGCGCTCAACCCGTGGGTCCTCTTCGAGATCCACCCGGTCTTGGGTGTCCTCGTGTACGGAGGCATCGCGGGGATGGCGTGGTGGGCCTGGCGGAAAAGGCCCGTTCGACGCGCCCTCGCGTGGGCGCGAGGGCCGCGCGCCGGAAACGCCGAGCCTAGCGCCAGCGCGAGTAGCGGTCGAGAAGCGACGTGAGCCGGTCGCACAGGTCGCGCGTGAGGACGCCCTCGTCCACCTTGGACCGAAGGAAGGCCTTCGCGGCGTCGACGTCCTGGTTTTGTCCCTTCGAGCGGGTGCTCGCGTACAAGGAGTTCATCTGTTCGGGCGGAAGCTTGCTTTCCGCGAGGACCTCCTTGAAATCGTACTTGAAATGCGGCTCCCGCCGGACGTCGAGCATCCGTTGCCGGGTCGTGCGATCCGGTCCGCGCCGCGGGGGTCCTCCGGGTTTCAACACCAAGCGGTCGTCTTCTCCAGAGGTTCGCACGGGCGGGGGGGCTACATAAGCGTTTGCGAACGGGGAATCATTCGAGCGTCGCGTGGCGCTTGCGCATGTCCGCTTCGTTCTGTCCCAGGCGCGAGGCGAGCTCGGCCACGACGCCGTCGACAAGCTGCATGGCGGCCTGCTCGAAGAGCGTTCCGAGCGGGGCGAGATCGGGCCGAGGGTTGCGGGCGGGCACCGGGATCTCGACGATGAGGTCCGCGTGCCTGGCCACGCGCGACTGGCGACGGGCGGTGAGGGCCACGACGGAGGCTCCGCTCTCCTTGGCAAGCTGCGCGGTGAGCGCGACGGCGAACGTTTCGCCGCTTCCCGACAGCACGACGACGAGCGTCTCCCGGTCGACGGGCGGCGTCACCGTCTCGCCCACGTAGAACGCGTTCTTTCCGAGATGGTAGAGGCGCATGGCAAAGCCGCGCCCCACGAGGCCCGAGCGGCCGCGCCCAAAGAGGATGATCTTGCGCGCGGCGGCCAGGCGCGCCACGAGGTCGGAGACGGCGCGCGCGTCGACGCCCGCGAGGATCTCGGCGATCCGCTGCTGGTTGTGGGCGATCGCCTCGAAGGCGGGCGACGATGGGCGTGCGCGCGCGCCGGTGCCTCGGCTGGACCCGCGCACCCTTCAATCCTCTCCGAAGACGGCCTTGCGCCCGCCCTCGCCCAGCGCCCCGCGCTTCTCGAGCATGCGCTCGATGTGGATCTTCATGAACATCGCGTCGTGCTCGACGATGGGGCTGTTGGAGACGAGGGTGATGTCGAGGTCGCGGTCGAGGATGACCTCGACGAGGTGGTCGAAGTCCATGTCGCCCTTCTTGATCGGGACGTGGTTGATCTCGGAGTTGTTCGCGTACTTCACGCCCGTGAAGTAGCAGTAGTAGGTCTCGGGCGAGAGTCCGGCGTCCACGCGCTTGAACACGTCCTCGAAGTCCTTCGTGCTCTTGAGCCCGCCGTTCGAGCGCGCGTGGATGTGCGCGAAGTCGATGACGGGCACGCACGCGGGCACGGCCTGGCACATCTGGACGACCTCCTCGAGGTCGCCGAAGGTCTGCTGCTTGCCCATGACCTCAAGGCCAAGCTTGCAGCCGAGCTTCCCGTCGCGCAGGTAGTCCTGGATCGTCGTGAGCGTGGCGATGGCCTTGCGCAGGGTCTCCTTGCGGGTGAGGCTCGTGTAGAAGCCGGGGTGGCACACGACCACGGTGGCACCCATCGCGTCGGCGAGCTTGGCGGTGAGCGTGATCTTGTCGATCGACTTTTGGATGGTCTTGTCGTCGTCGCTTGCCAGGTTCGTGTAGTACGGCGCGTGGACCGAGAGCTGGATGGAAAGCTCGCGGGCCAGCCGACCGACCTCGCGCGCGTATTCCTCGTCCATCCGGATGCCGCGGACGAACTGCACCTCCATGGCGTTCAAGCCCAGCTCCTGGCAGTGCTGGACGCCTTCGAGGGGCGTGCGGCCCTTGCAGGAGAGCGGGACCCCCGCGGGGCCGATGTGGATCATGGGGGTCCGAGTCGCCTCCCGGTATAAAACGGTATCCGGCGCGCGCGTCCGTGACACCTCGTCCGCGCGTTCGCGCGATCCATCCGCGAAGGAGTCCTCGCGCGGGCGCGCCAGCGCGCGGCGTCGTACATGAAAACCAAAGATCGTCGAACTCCACGCGCCGTCGTACGTCCGTGGCGGCCGGCGTTCCCGGCGTTTGTCCCGGCGACACGACCCCTCCCGTGCGTCGCCGCGCAACGGACACGCGCTGCGTTCGACGGTTGTCCGCCAACCCTTATCGGCGCCCACCGGGATCGCACGTCGACGACGCGACCACGCGTCTTGCGCCGGTCCGGGATGCCCGGCGCACGACGACGCGGGGGGCCCTTGCGGCACCCCGTGCGCGGCCGCGTCGATGGCCTCGCTAGGGGGAACCAGGATGTACACGCACCATCGCGCGCTCCGTCGCGCCGGCCGTATGGGGTCCGTCATCGTCGTTCTGATCGTCGCCGTCGGGAGCCTTCCCGCGGCGGCGCAGGGCTGCTCCGTGGCCGGATGGAACACACAATGCAACCAGTTTGGAACGATCGCCATGGAGAGCCAGCGGGACGTCCGCGGCGCTCCCATCGATCTTGTCGTGTCGGTGACGCTCCACACGAGCTTCTCCGACCGCGACACCCGCTGGTTGCTGTTCTCGGTCCGCAACGTGACGGACGACGGGGGAAGCCCGGTGTCTCTTGCCGTCACGCGCTTTGCGACCTCGTCCGGGCCCGTGGTCACCACGAAGGTGGACCACGAGAGGCCCAACGAGGCGAACCTGTGGGTGCACGTGCTCGACGCGCCCGTTGGCGCGCCCATCGAGATCGGCTTGCGCGTGGGCGTCTCGGAGCGGGGCGCCTTCCGCCTCGAGACGCTCGTCATGGCCTTCGACCGGGGGTACACGCCCGTCCGCCAGGACGACGGCAGCGAGGCGAGCCTGTTCTCGTTCACGCTCCTTGGCGTGAATCAGGCGAGCGCAAGCGTGAGCTCCGGCGGCGGCCCCGGCTCAAACGGCGGCTTCGGCGGCGGCTTGCTCTCGGGCAAGAAGCTGCCCGGCCCCGAGCTTGTCGCGCTTGCCGGCGGCCTTGGCGCGGCGGCGCTTGTCGCCTCGCGCCTCCGGAGGGATGCCTGATGGGACACTACGACGACCACCCGTGGAGCGAGGTGAGCCTTCGCGTCTGCCGCGTCGTGCAGGAGCAGCCCGGCATCCATTTCCGGGGGCTTGCGCGCGCGGCCAACCTCTCGTCGGTGGGCCAGCTGCGACACCACCTCGACCGCCTCGTGCGGCGGGGGATTCTCGTCGAGCTCGAGGACGGAGGCTACAAGCGCTTCTTCCTCGCCGGAAACCACGAGCCCGGCCTTCGGCCGGCGCTTGCGCTCTTCGCGCGGCGCGTGCCGCGGCGCATCGGGACGCTTCTCCTTGTCCGGCCCATGAGCCGCACGGAGCTCCGGCGCTCCCTGGGCTGCGCCGACTCCACGCTTGGCTTCCATCTCTCGCGCATGGTGCAGGCGCAGGTGGTTGTGAAGCTCCGCGAGCGCAACGGCTCCAAGTACGCGCTCGCCGACGCCGAGACCGTCCGCAAGGTCATGCTCATGCGAAGCGGCGGGGTGAAGGAGCCCACGGTGCCGCTTGCGCAGGAGGTGCCGGTCCCCGATCTTGCCGCGGCCGCCAACGGCGGCAACGGCCACTCGGAGTTCCACGTGCACGCCAACGGCAATGGAAACGGCAACGGCAACGGCTCCGACGCTCCGCGCGACGAAACCGTGGATCAAGCTCCCGAACCGAGCCCCGTGGAAGGCTTGCCGGCCGCACCCGACGATCCTCTCGTCGAAGGCCCGGCCGCCGTTGATCGACCGCTGGCGGGCGCCTCCGCCAAACCCGCGACCGGACCGGCCTAGGGGATGCCCATGGACCCGCAAGCGGCAAAGCCTTCGGACCTCCCGGCCGCGGGCGGATCCCGCATCCCCACCGGCCATCCGGTCCTCGACGAGCTTCTGGGCGGCGGGCTCTCCCGCGGCGTCGCGTGCCTGCTCATGGGCCCGCCCTACTCTGGAAAGGAGCTCGTGGCCGCGGGATACGCCCACGCGTCCGCCCTCTCGGGGGAACCGCTCGTCGTCTGCCTGACGAGCATGTTCCCCGGCGAGTTCCGCGCGCTCGTCTCCACGTTTGGGCCGCACTTTGCGGCGCACGAGGCCAAGGGCCACGTGGCCTACGTGGACGGTTACGGAAGCCTGCTTGGCGACGACGCGACCGACCCGCTGGCCGTGCGCGTGAAGGATCCAAGCGATCCCGGAAGCCTGCTGGAGGCCATGGACGCCGCGCGCAAGCGCCTGGGCGAACCACCCGCGTTTCGACTTCTCGTGCTCGGCCTCACGGACCTTGCCCTTCGCGCGGGCTCGCGCGCGGCCGAGGACGGCCACGCGTGGCTCCAACGTTGCCTCGCACTGGCGCGCCGCTGGGGCGCCACGGCCGTGCTGTCCATGGACTCGGACGTGCACGGGCAGCGGGAGCTCGGGCTCTTCCTACGTCTCACGCAGGGCGCCATCGAGTTCCGCGAGAGCGAGGACGCGCGCACGTTCCTCCGCGTCCGGGGCCTGGAGGGCACGGCCACGCGCGACTGGATCGAGTACCGCTTGCGCGGCGGCTCGCTCGAGATCGTCGGCGGCCTGCTCGAACGCAAGATCCGGTAGGAGGAAGCGACGGTGTCCGGCGACGCGGCGGTGAACGAGGTGGTGGCGACCGTGCTCATGCTCGGCGTCACGGTGGCCCTCATGGGCGCCGCCTTTGGCCTGTTCATGAACGCGATGCCCGCGCCCTCGGACGCGGTCGTGGCCGACCTTTCGCTCTCGGTGCACCCCGGCCGTTACTACTGGGGGACCGGCGACGAAGGGGTCGCGCTTGCCCACCGCGGCGGCGAGCCGCTCCTGGCCTTCCGCACGACCGTGCACGTCACGATCTCGGGCGTTCCCCGTTCCTGGACGGGCGACGGCCTCGTCGACGCCTGCAAGGGCGGATTCGTCGACGGCGCGCTTCGGATCGGCAAGGGATGCAACCTCAACGAGTTCACCGTCGAGGTCAACGACACCGTCGACGTCGTCATCGTCTCGGGCACCTCCGTGGTCGCCCTTCGGACGATCCACGTCGGCGTTCCTCCGGCGAACCTCGTGCCGCCCCCGCCCACGGGGCTTCGGGCCTCGCAGGACGGAAACGCCACGCGCCTCACGTGGACGGCGCCCTCGTGGTCCGGATCTCCCATCATCGCGTACAACGTCTTCCGCGGCACCTCCGAAGGCAACGAAACGTACCTGGGCAGCAGCCGGGCGCAGGATTGGACGTTCCACGACGAGGCGGCCGAGGAAGGCGTGACATACTTCTACCGCGTGGCCTCGCTCAACGACGTGGGACAAGGCGCCCGCTCCGCAGCCGTTTCCTTTGCAAGAGGAGGGGGATCGTGAGGTCCGTTTCGCGCCGACGCGACGACGAGCGCGGCGTGACCGTCGTCGTCGGCACGATCCTCCTCGTGGCCATGCTCGTGGCCACGCTGTCCATGGCGCACGTGTACCAGATCCCGGCGGCGCAGAAAAGCGCCGAGGGCGCCCGCGTGCGGATCCTGGGAACGGCCATGGCCGATCTGAAGGCGTCCATCGACCGCCTGACCGAGGACGGCACGCCGACGCCCGTCTCCGTCGCGCTCCCGGTAAGCCAGGTGCGCGCAAGCTTCCTCGGGCTTACCGGCCCCGCGTCCGGCGGGCACGTTCTTTCGTTTGGGCCGGGGAACCGGCCGTTCACGATCTCCGCGCCGTCGGTCCGGCTCGTCGATGCGCCCGGGCCCTCCGAGGTCTGGCGCTCGACGGGCACGTCGCTCTCCGGCGCGTACGGCTTCGAAAGCCTGCGTCTCAACGTGAACCAGGTCGGCGCGGGGCACGACGACCATTGGATCCGCGCCACCGTCCGCGACGGGGCCAACGCCTTCGCGGGCTCGTTCGAGCTCCGCCAGGCCGGATCGCCGCCAAGCTACGTCCTTCGCGCGAAGGTCTGCTCCGCAGCCGGATGCGGCGGCGAGGGCTTGCTCTACGACCAAGGCGTCGGCCAGCCCGGGTCCACTTCGCAGTCGAACTACCGCGTGAACCTGCTGCATCCGGATTACCGGTTCGATCGCGTCCTCGCGGCGGCGGCTCCGCCGATCCGGATCGAGTGGGCCACGTCGGGATTCGCGGGGCAGTACGCGGCCGTGTGGACCGACGCGGCCGGCGCGTCGCGGCATACGGACGGATCGCCCGCCGGCTCGGGCGTCCTCGTCCAGAACTACTCGCGCACCCTCGCCGGGGGCGCCTTCTCGCTTGCCGCGGGCGTGCGCTACGTCCCCGGATCCGAGTACGTGCTGGAGAACGGGGCGCTCCTCCTGCGCCAGGGCGACGGGGCCGTGCTCAAGGCGCCGCCGCCCTTTGCCGTCCAAACGCTCCACGCCGGCGGCGTGGACTGGACGGCCGTCACGCTTGCCGTGCCGACGCTCCGCGGTCCCGGCTTCTCGTTCTCCGTCGACGGCGTCGCGGTGGCCCGCTCCACAGCCGTCGGCGAGTTCGGGCTTACGGCGCACGCTCCCTCGGTCACGCTGTCGGTCACCACCGACGAGCCGGACCTTTGGATCGCCGCCTGGAGGGGCGCGCTGTCGGCCGCCGGGCTCGTCGAGGACGAAGGGTACACGCTTTCGAAGGGCGGCCGACAGGCGTCCGTCACGGTCCTGGGCCGCTCCCCGTCGCCCTCCACCTTCGATGTGTCCCTCTCGCTCGTGCAAGTCGATGTCCTGTTCGAGGTGACCCGAGGATGAGCTTCCGCCTGCTTCGCGGAGAATCCGCCGCGACCGACGCTCCGGCGTCTGACCGCCCCGTGCTTGCCGTGCCGGGCCTCACCGGCTCCCGGGAGGCGATCGAGGAGCGCGTCCTGCGGCAGGGCCGCTGCGTCACGCGCCTGTCGTACGACCGCGTCGAAGGCCGCTACCTCTACGAGGTGTTCGAGCCCGAGCTTTCGCCTTCCGAGACGAGCATCCTCGCCTTCCTGCGGGACGGCCTCCTGCGATCGCTTGCCACACGGCCCGAGGATGGCCACGGGGTGGAGGAAGTCCTCCTCGCGCGCGCAACGGATCTCATGCGGGACCACGACGTGCGGTTGGATCCGGGCGGGCGGGAGCGCGTCCTGTACTACGTCGTGCGGGACTTTGCAGGCTACGGCCGCATCGACCCGCTCATGAGCGACCCCAACATCGAGGACATCTCCTGCGACGGTCCGGGGATCCCCGTCTTCCTGTTCCATCGCAAGCACGAGGCCATGCGCACGACGATCGTGTTCGCCGACGCCTCGGAGCTCGACGCCTTCGTGCTCCTCCTTGCGCAGCGCGCGGGCAAGCACGTGAGCGTCGCCAAGCCGCTTCTGGACGCGACGCTTCCGGACAAGAGTCGCCTTCAGACGACCTTCGGGGGCGAGGTGACGCCCCGCGGCTCGTCGTTTACGATCCGAAAGTTCCGCACCGACCCCATCACGCCGCCGCTTCTTGTCAAGCTCGGGACGATGGACGCCGAGATGGCCGCCTGGTTCTGGCTTGCCATCGAGCACGGACAGAGCGCGCTTGTGGTCGGCGGCACGGCAAGCGGGAAGACCACCACGCTCAACGCCTGCTCGCTCTTCATTCCCGGCGAGCGCAAGATCGTCTCCATCGAGGACACGCGCGAGCTCAACCTGCCGCACGACAACTGGATCTCCGGCGTCACCCGCGGCGCCGGCGCGCAGGTGGCCGCGCTCAAGGCCGAAGGCGACGTCGACATGTACGATCTTCTCGCCGCCGCGCTCCGCCAGCGCCCCGAGTACCTTCTCGTGGGCGAGGTTCGCGGCCGCGAGGCCATGACCCTTTTCCAGGCCATGGCCACCGGGCACGCGACCTTCAGCACCATGCACGCCGACAGCGTGGCCGGCGCCATCCACCGCCTCGAGAACGAGCCCATCCTCGTGCCGCGCGTCATGCTGGAGAACCTCCGCGCCATGGCCATCCAGGCGCAGGTACGCGTCGGCGGCAAGCTCGTCCGCCGCGTGCGGGAGGTCTCCGAGATCAAGGGCATCGACATGGCCGTCGGCGAGATCGTCACGAACACGGTCTTCCGCTGGGATCCCGCGACGGATTCCTTCCGCTTCTCGCCGCGTTCCTACGTCCTCGACGCCATCGGCGAGCGATTGCAGATGACCCAAACGCGCATGCGCGAGGAGCTCGCCCGTCGCGCCGACGTGGTGCGCTGGATGGTGCACACGGGCGTCCTCAACTACGTGGACGTGGCGAAGGTCGTCCAGCGCTACACGCGGGAGCCCGACGAGCTCGTGGCCCGCGCTCGTCGCGAGACGCCGGTCGTGTCCATCGCGCGCGTCGGAGGCTAGCGGCGTGACGCTCTCGCCGCTTGAAAGGGCCGCTTACCGGCTCCTGGGCGCAGGCGCCCGTCGGCAGCTCGCGCGGGATCCTTCCCTGGCGGCGGCGCTTGCCAAGGCCCATTCCCCCCGCGCGCCCGAGGTCTACCTGGCGTACGTGCACTTGCTGGCCTTGCTCGCCGCGCTGGAGGGGCTCGTCGCGCTCCTCGTGGTCGCCGTGCTGCTGCCGCTTCTGGCCGTGGAGGTGCCGCTGCTCCTCTCCGTGCTTGCCCTTGCCGCGCCCGCGCTTCTGCCTGGCGTCGTGCTGGGAATCGGCTACGCCTGGCCGCGGATCCTCGCCGGCGAGCGCGCGGCCAAGACCGACATCGCGCTTCCGGGCGCGCTCAACTACATGGCCGTGATGGCAAACTCGGGCATGACGCCCGACCGCATGGTCGCAAGCCTCTCGCGGCAGCCCATCTACGACGAGGCGGCCGACGAGGCCCGATGGATCGCGACGGAGGTGCGGTGGCTGGGCAAGGACCTCACGACGGCCCTCTCCGACGCCGTGCCCCGTACCGCTTCGGCGCGCCTTGCCGACGTGTGGCAGGGCATGCGGGCCACGATCCAAAGCGGAGCGGACCTTCGCACGTACCTTCTGTCGAAGGCCGAGCAGATGCACCGCGACATGGCCTCCCTCCAACGCCGCAACCTCGAGTCGCTTGGCGTGCTGGCGGAAAGCTTTCTCGTCGTCGCCGTCGCGGCCCCCATCTTCCTCATCATCATGCTCACGGTCATGGGCTCCTCCGGGCCCTCGCAGCAGTCGACCTTCCTCGTCTTCTGGCTCCTCATCCTCGTCATGATCCCGCTCACGCAGGCGTTCTTCGCGCTTGCCGTGCGGTCGCTTCGCGGGAGGGTGTGGTGATGGCCCACGTCGCGGAGACGCAAAGCCGCCTCCTGTGGGGTCCGCTTCTCACGATCGCCGTCTGCCTGGCCGGGTTCCTCGTGGCGCAGACCGCTCCCGGCCAGGGGCTTCTCACGGCCTACGTGGCGGCCCTGCTTGGCGCCACGCTCGTGTGGATCCTGGCCGCCGCCTCCGTCCCGGGCGCGGGCGCCGCGCGCGAGGCTCCCGTGCGCGCCGGCACGATCGCGGCCGGGTTCCTGTGCACGGCGCTTCTCGTCGCCGCGCTTGCGGTCGAGACCCTCGCCGCGCTCCACCGCTTCGGGCACTTGGACCTCTCCGGGATCGCCGAGGGGCTCGTGCCGCAGTTGTCCGCCGCCGCGGCGGCCGGGCTTCTTGCGGCCAACCTAGGGCTTGTCGTCGCGCTTGCCTACCCCCTGCCCCGGCGGGGGCTTGGTGCCAAGGCCGCCGCGGGGGCGTTCGTCGCCGTATCGCTCTTTGGCCTCCTGCTGGCCGCCGCCATCAGCCTTGGCCTCCTCACGGAGCTTGCCGGCCGGTTCGTGGGCCCGCAGGAAGCCGTCTTCGGGCTCAACCTCGCGGCCGCGGGCGCGCTCTGCGCGGTCCTGCTTGCAACCGGGCTTCCGACGCCCCTTTCGCCGCCGGCCCGTCTCGCGCTTTCGGCGGCCGTTCTGCAGCCGGTCCTCCTGGCCGTCGTCGTCGTGTTCGGCGTCGTCGCCGTGCTCGCGTCCGCCGGCCTTGCGGCCGCCGCGTCCCGCGTGCTTCCGCCGCTCCTTGGGTTCGTGCTCCTTTTCGTCGTCGCCGCCACCCTTGCGGCGGCCGTCCGCCCGCGCGAGAAGCCCCCGCCTCCCCTCTGGGTCGTCCGCATGGAGCCCGAGCGCCGAAGGCGCCTGGCCCTGCTCGCCGGCGGCGTTGGCGCGTCCATCGGCATCGCCCTCCTTGCGGCGCTGGTGGGCGCGGGCCTCGTGTCGGAGATCCCGTCCAGCCGCTGGCTCGACCTTGCGCTTGCCGCGCCGCTTGTCGCCCTGGCGCCCGTGGCGCTGCACGACCATCTCCAGGAGCGAAAGCGCATCCGTCTCGAGGACCGCGTGCCGGACCTCCTGCGGGATCTTGCCGCCTCCCGCAAGAGCGGGCTCACGCTTCCCAAGGCCACCCTTGCCGCCGCGTCGGCCGACTACGACGCCCTCTCGCCCGAGGTCCGCAAGATGGCCGACCAGGTGAGCTGGGGCGTTCCGTTCGAGGCGGCGCTCGACCGCATGGCCGACCGCGTCGGAACCGTCGGCATCCGCGCCGTGGCCGCCGTGGTGCAGGAGGCCTCCACGAGCGGTGGCCCCGTTCACGACGTGCTGCAGGTCGTCTCCGAGCAGCGGCGGGAAGCGCGCGAGCTCGAGGCCGAGCGCCGGCGGGCCATGTCGTTGTACATCGCCATCGTGTACGTCGCCTTCGGCGTCTTCCTTGCCATCCTGCTCGTCTTGAACGCGACGCTCCTGCCCGCCTTGGCCGGAGCCGGCCAGGAGGCCGTTGCCGCCGGCGCCGGCGCGTCGGGACTCTCCTTTGGGCAGGTGGACCTCGCGGCCTTCCGCACGCTCTTCCTTGTGGCGGCGTGGGTCCAGGGCGTAGGCGACGGCGTCGTGGCGGGCGTCATGAGCACCGGCCGCGTCGGAACGGGCCTCAAGCACGCCGTCGTCATGGGCTTTGTCGCGCTCGCCTGCTTCGGGCTCCTCGTGCCGCCGCCGTGAGACCCGTTCGCCCGGCGATCGTTTTCCTGCGCATCTGCGCAGTAACTCTGCTACGCGGGGCGCAGGGCCGGCGATGGGCGGCCGAGCAGACGAAGTCCCGCGCCCGCTTGCTCCCCGCGCGCCTGCGGTAAGGGTTCGCGCGGGGCCGACCCCGCAACCGTTCGACGCGTATGGGCAAACGACCGAACGCGCTAGGACAATCCCAGCGGAACGGTCTTGCGCGTGGATGGACCATTGCTCGTCTGCGCGGGTCCGTCGGCCCGCCGGGGGCGGTCGTCGTTGCGGGATCACCATGAACTTGCGGGAACGAGCATGCGCATCTACGACATCGTCCGCGAGCAGCCGGGCATCCACTTCCGGGCGCTGGCTCGCGCGGCCAATCTCTCGAGCGTGGGGCAACTTCGCCACCACGTCGACCGGCTGACGCGCCGGGGCGTCGTGGCCGAGGTGGGCGACGGCGGGTACAAGCGCTACTTCCTCGTGGGCGACCACGATCCGCGCCTGCGCCCGTCGCTTGCGCTCTTCTCGCGCCGCGTTCCGCGGCGGATCGCCACGCTCCTTCTCGTGCGAGCCATGACGCGCACGGAGCTTCGGCGTTCGCTCGGCTGCGCGGACTCCACGCTTGGGTTCCACCTTTCGCGCATGGTGCAGCTCTCGGTCGTCGGCAAGCGCCGGGACCGCTCGGGCTGCCGGTACGAGCTCCTCTCGCCGGACCTCGTGCGCCAGGCCCTTTCGATCCGCGCGCGGCGGCCGGCGTTTGCGGCGCCCGCCCCCGTGGTGCGCGTCGAACCGCCGCTTCGCGTCGGCACGGCGTACGGTGCGTTTGCGCCGCACGCCCCCGCCCTCTCGCAGGACGGGCGGGGCGAGGCGAGCGCGTAGCGGCGGACGGCAACCCGCCGTGCGGTGGCAAGCGGACGAACTTGGCGCAGGGCTCTTCCCGTCCGGCCGCCATCGTAGCTCGAAGCCGGCGGGCGCCCCGCGCGCTCCCGACCTTCCGCGCCGGAGGGCGAAGGGTTTTCCAGCCCCACGCGACCCGCCCCTCTCGTTGGCACGCTCCAACGATCCCTCGCCCTCCGGCTTGCCTCTCCAAGGAGATTGCCCAATGTTCGCGCGCATGCGGCTTGGCTTGCGCCTGGCCGCGCACTGGCAGGAGCCTCAGTACCGCAACGCCTGGTGGCTCATGCTCAACAACGTGCTTGGCGCCGTCTCCGGGCTTGCGTTCTGGGTGCTTGTCGCGCGCTTCCTGGGCCTTTCGCCCGCCGAGGTGGGCGCGGGCGTCGCGATCGTCTCGCTCGGGACGGCGGCCGGGCTTGTGGCCAAGGGCGGGTTCGACACGGCGCTTGTGCGGCACGTTCCCGGCCTTGCCCGCGAGGAAGGCGTGCGGCTGCTTGGGATCTCGTCGGCCGTGGGGGCGCTCGTGGCGCTTGCGCTTGCGGGCGCGTGCTTTGCGGCCGCCGCGCCGCTTGGGCTCGAAGGCCTCCCTCCCGAAGCGTTCCTGCTGACGGGCGCAATCGGCGCGCTGCTGTGCGTCACCTGGATGCAGGACGCCCACTTCCTTGCCGAAGGCGACGCGCGGTGGAGCTTCCGCCGCAACACCGTTCTCCACGCCGGGCGCTTGGTGGCGCCCGTGCCGATCGTCGCGCTTGCGCTCCCCGCGCCGATCCCCGTCGCGTGGGCCCTTGCGATCGCCGCAAGCGCGCTTGTCGCCTTCGCCTTCCTCCGTCGCCTGCCGTCGCGGCCCAAGGGGGCCACGCGCGCGGACCGTCGCGCCTTCTTCCGAAGCGCGGGACGCAACACGCCCGGGGGATTTGCCGAGTTCCTGCCGGGGTTCCTCCTTCCGCCGCTTGTGCTTGCCACCGAGGGCCCCGAGGCTGCGGCGTACTTTGGCATCGCCTGGACGGCCGCGGCGGGGCTGTTCCTGCTGTCGTCTGCGATCGGCCGCTCGGCCATGGCCGAGATCACCCGCTCCGGCCAGGCGCCGGCGGCGCCGCTTCTGCGCAAGGCGGCGCGGCACCACCTGCTCGTGGTCGCGCCGGCGGCGGTGGGCGGATTGATCCTTGCGCCTTGGGTGCTGCTGCCCTTCGGAGACGACTACGCGCACCACGGCGGGCCGGTGCTCGCGCTCCTGTCGGCAAGCGCGTTGTTCGTCGCGCCGACCTACCTGTACCTCGCGCTCCTTCGCGCGCGCGAGCGCACCGTCCCGCTCCTTGCGTTCCCCGCCGTCATGATCGTCGCGCTCCTCGCGCTTGCGCCGCCGCTTGCCGCCGAGCACGGCATCGAGGGCGTGGCCATCGCTTGGGTCCTGGCAAACGTGCCCGTGGGCGCGTTTGCCGCCTGGCGGCTGCGACAGGAGACAAAGGAGGTGATCCTCGATGTCGAGCTCCCCGCGAATCTCGGTCGTCCTGCTCACGTGGAATGAGGAAGCCAACGTCGCCGACGCGCTCTTGGCCCTCGCGCGCCAGAGCTCGCGCGAGTTCGAGGCGATCGTGGTGGATGCGGCGAGCACCGACCGCACGGTGGAGCTCGTTCGGCGCGCGCAGGCGTCGTTTCCGGTTCCGCTGCGGCTGCACGTGGCCGAAACGCGGATCAGCGTGGGAGAGGCGCGCAACCGCGGCGCCGCGCTTGCGCAGGCCCCGGCCGTCGCGTTCCTCTCGGCCGACGCGACGTGCGCTGCCGATTGGGTCGCGCGCGCGCTCGATGGGCTCCAACGCGCCGACGCCGTGTTCGGGCGGCAGCTGCACGACCCGCGGGACTTCGGCGTGGCGCAAAGCGTGCGCGGGCTGCGGTATCACTTCGCGCCGGCGGCGGAGGCCGACGCCGAGCGGTTTGCCTCGAACGTGAACGCCGCGTTTGCCAAGCGGCTCCTCGACGAGTTTCCCTTCGGCACGAGCGCCTCCGAGTCGGCCGTTGACGATCTTCTCCTTGCCCGACGGGCCAAGCGCGGCGGGTACCGCCTCGCGTACGATCCCCATCTCCTCGTGCACCACTCCGACGTCGACAGCGTCCGCGCGGAGCTGCGCAAGAACCGGCGCGAAGGGTACGGTTGGGGCGCGCATGCGGACGAACTGGGTTTCCACCGTCCGGTGCTCCTGTGGGGGGCCGCGCTCGTCGCTGCCCTCGGAGCATTCCTCGTGGTCCCCGCATTGGGAACGATTCTCGCGCTTGCCGCCGTCGCGTGGGCGCCCGCGCTGCGCCGCGCGTGGAAGCGCCGCCGAGGAATGCCCCTCAAAAGCCTCGTCTTGGGAGCCGTTGCAACGCCACCGTTCGACCTCGCGTTCCTTGCCGCCTACGCGCGCGGGCTCCTCGCGGGCCTGCGCCGACGGGCGGTGCGGCGCGACGACGGGGGGATCGAAGCTTGAGCGACCACGCACCCGGAACCCGCGCGACGCTGTTCCTGATCATCGACGCCGGACGCGACGACTACGTCCGTCCGGAGACCATGCCCTTCCTCTCGGGTCTCGCGGAGCGCTCTCTGCGCGGCTCCTTCGTGAGCCCGCCGGGCTTCGCGCAGCGCACCGCGTTCTTCACGGGGCGCTACCCGGACACCTCCGGCAACCTCTCCGCCTTCGTCTTCGACCCGGACGGCTCGCCGTTCCGGTGGCTCAAGCGGTTGGGCCCGCTTCCGAACCTCGTCCGGCCCTACAAGGTGTTCGTCCCCGCGCGGCGGCTCATCAAGCACGTCTCGCGATGGACGAGCGACTGCTACCACACGGACCCCGGCTGGATCCCGCCGCGCTTTGCCCCGTTCTTCCGCCCCTGCGAGGACGCAAAGCCCGTGCACGATCCGGGCGCGCTTGGCGCCACGAGCGTCTTCGACCTCGCCCGCACGCACCGCCTCTCGTACACGTACCGCGCGCACCCGGTCTCCGGCGACGACGACAAGGTGTTCGCGGGCCTCGTGCGCGACCTCCGCCGCGGCGCGCCGTACGACTTCTACGCCGCCCAGTTCAGCATCCTCGACCAGGAAGGCCACATCCACGGCCCCGGCTCGCGCCGCATCCAGAAGGAGTGCCTCACCATCCTCGACCGCAAGCTTGCCGCCGTGCACGCCGCGCTGTCGGCCGGCTACCGCGACTGGAACCTCTTCGTGTGCGCCGACCACGGCATGGCCCCCGTCGAGCGGCGCGTGAACGTGCTTGCCGCGTTGAAGCGCCTGCCCATCAAGCCTGCGCGCGACTACGTCGTCTTCGTCAACAGCACGCTAGCCGTCTTCTGGTACCTCACCGAACACGGGCGGCGCACGATCGAGGAGGCGCTGCCGCGCATCGAGGGCGCAACCGTCCTCTCCGACGAGGAGCGGCAATCGCGACGCATCCCCACCGACCGCCGGTGGGGCGACCGCATGCTCGCGGCGCAGCCGGGCACGCTCTTCTGGCCGGACTACTTCCACGTGATCGATTCGACGATCCGCGGCATGCACGGGTACCTCGACAAGTCCCAGGAGCGCTACGGCATGGCGGTCCTGGCCTCGTCGGACGGCAGCACGAGCCCCGGCACGTTTGCGCCGCGGCCGCTCGTCGACGTCTTCCCCACGCTGTGCGACCTCCTCTCGGTGCCCGCGCCGGCAAGCCACGAGGGGGAAAGCGTCCTTGCCCGCCGCTGAGCGCGCGGCGGCCGTCCCCCCGCCACGCTACACCGTGCGCGACACGCCCGCCGTGGTCGCCCGCATCGACGCCGACCTCCGGCGCGTCGCCGACACGGTGCGGCGAGGCGACCCGCGTCTTTGCGCGCTCGTCCTCACGGGCGCGTTTGCGCGCGGCGAGGGCGCCGTCTCCGGCGGACGCCCGCAGAACGACTACGACTTCGTCGCCCTCCGGGGCCTCGGGCGCCCCTCCGTTCCGTACGAGCGCATGCGAGAGACGCTCGAGGAGGAGCTTCGCATCCACGTCGATCTTCAGCCGGTCTGGGGCTTGCGCCTGCGTTGGGCCGCCCCGTCGATCTTCTGGTACGAGACGGCGCTGCGCGGCCGCGTCGTCTGGGGAGACGGCGATGCGCTCAAGCCCATCCGCGTCCGCGATGCGCGCGAGCTGCACCCGGCCGAGGGCTTGCGCCTTCTCGTGAACCGGGCCGCCGGACTCCTCCTTTCGAAGGGAAGCTCGGACACCGAACTCCTGCGCATCCAGGCCGCCAAGGGAATGCTTGCCGCCCTCGACGCGCAGCTCCTGGCGCTCGGCGAGTTCGCACCCAGCCAGACCGAGCGTTGGGCGATCTACCGGTCCCGGTGGTCGGCGGGCTGCCACCGCGCCGTCCGCGGGGACCCGGCGGCCTACGCCTGGGCCTACCGGTACAAGGTCGACCCCGACCGCGCGCCGCCGCGCCATCCCAGGGAAGCTTGGGATCTCGCCGCCCGGACCATCCTCGCGGCCATCCCCGCCGCGCTTGCGCACGCCCGCCTTTCCTCGCTCGACGCCTACGCCCGCCGGGACGGCCTCCTCGACCACCTTTACTATTACAAGGGCGCCCGCGAGGTGCCCGGCGCGCGGCGGCTCCTGCTCCACCCGACCGGCCGCGTGCGCGTGGCCACGCTGCGCCTCCTCGAGGAGGCCGTCGGCGGGACGGCGGGAGCGTCGGCGCGGCAAGATCTCGCGCGGTTCGCGCCCGTGCCGCAGGACCCCGTCTCCCTCCTTGCGGCGCTTCGCCGCGCGACGCTCCAGTAGCCTCGCCGTTCTTTTATGACCCTAAAAGTCTTGGTCGACGGCTTCCACGAGCACCCGCTGGGTCTCGATGGCAAGCGCGCCCCAGTCGTGCTCGCGCTCGACGATCGCGCGGCCGGCGCGGCCCATGCGCTCGGCGAGCGGGCGGTCGCGCAGGAGCGACAGGAGCTTCTCGGCCAAGTCCCGCGGATCGCCCGGGCGGGCCAGAAGCCCGTTCTCCCCGTCGCGGACGAAGCAGGGGATGCCCCCGATCCGCGATCCCACCACGGGCCGTCCGCACGCGTTGGCCTCCGCGAGGACCATGCCGAAGCTCTCGGCTTCCGTGACGCTGGGCAGCGCCACGACCCGCGCCTCGGCGACCGCGCGACGGTACTCCTCGTCGCTCAGCCGGCCTCGGATCTCCACGGCCCCGTCCTCGCACATCGCGCGGGCGCGGAACTCCGCCAGACGGTCGCCGCCGCCCACGAGCGTGAGGCGCGCCGACGGAAGCTCGCGCCGAACGCGGGCGAAGGCCTCCCACAGGACGTCGACGCCCTTCCAACGGTACGCGTTGGCAAGCGGCGCGGCAAAGAGGATGCGCGGCGCGTCGGGAAGCGGCGAAGGGCGGAACGCGCGTGCGTCCACGCCCGGCGGGATGACGCGCGTGCGCGAGGCGTAGGATGCAAGCACGCCGTCGCGGACGTAGCGCGACACGGCAACGAGGCGCGCGGCGCGGCCGAACATGCGCCGCTCGAGCGTCGCCGCGTGCGCGCGCGCGGCAAGGGCAAGAAGCGGCGAGCCCCCGAGGAGCCGGCCGGCGTGGTAGGTGAGAACGAACGGGACGCCCTCGGCGGCGGCCGCGCGCGCGGCACACTCGGCGGGAAACGGCACGGGACCGTGGCCCACGACGACGTCGGGTGAAAGCCGACGGATGCGCTCGCGCAGGCGCCCGGGGAACCGCCAGTCGAGCGGCGTGTTGCTGAGGCGCACCGCCGGCGGGAGGCGGCTCACGCGGACGCCGTCGCGCTCGCCGGAGACGGCGCCGTTTTGGGCAAAGCAGGCGACCTCGACGTCGTGCCCGGCGCGCCCGAGACGGGAGAGGACCGCGTGCGCGTAGCGCTCGAGCCCCCCGCCCTCGGGCTCATAGTACGGCGTGACCGCGAGGATCCGCAGGCGTGGCCACCTCCGGCGCAAGCGTGCGCGGCGGCGCGTCGGGCGCGGGGGCGCCAAGGCCCAGCGCCTCGTGGTAGGCGGAGAGGAGCCGGTCCGTCACGGCCGACCACGAGTAGCGCGCCTGGACGCGCTCGGCGAGCGCCTGTCCGCGCGGGAGAAGGTCGAAGTGCAGGGCGCGAAGGAGCTGCGTGGAGAGCGACTCGGGATCGCCGGGGCGGGCGACAAGACCGCCGATGCGGGCGATCTCGGCAACGCCCGGAAGGCCCGAGGCGACGACGGGCGTGCCGCAGGCCATGCTCTCGAGGAGCGAGATGCCAAAGGCCTCCTGCCGGTTCACGCTGGGCAGCACGGTCACGCGCGCGCCGCGGTAGAGGGACGGCAATTCGGCGTCGGGCACGCGTCCGAGGAAGCGCGCGTCCACGCCCAACCGCCGCGCGAGCGACTGCAGGTGGGCTCGTTGGGGCCCGTCCCCGGCCAAAAGGAGCGGAACGTCGGGCCGCAGGAGCGAGAGGGCCCGCAACAGGACCTCCACTCCCTTGTAGCGCACGAGACGGCCGACGCACAGCACGTAGTCCCCCTCGCGTCGGGGCCCCTGAGGCGAGAAGCGGCGCGTGTCCACGCCGTTGGGCACGACGCGCCAGCGCGACTCGGGGACGCAAGAAAGCGAGGGGGCGCTGCGGCCGTATTCGTACGATCGCACGAGCGCGAGCTCCGCAAGCGGGTAGGCGCGGGGACCCAACGAGCGGTAGGCGCGCGCGGCCAGGCGACCCAGGGGGTCGCCCGGGTCGGGCTCGAAGTGGAAGTCCAGCACGGCGGGGATGCCAAGCGCCCGCGCGCGCCGGAGGACCGGAGGCGTCGTGAACGGGTAGGTGGCCGGGACGTGGACGAGGTCCGATTCGGGGGGGATGCGCGCGGCAAGATCCACATAGGGCGCGCGGAGCAGCATCCCGCGGCGGGGCTCCCTTAGCACGCGGACGCCGCCGTCGAAACGGTCGTCGCGCGCTCCGGCGGTCGAGCAGACGAGCGTGACGTCGTGCCCGCGGCGGGCAAGGTCGAGCGCGAAGTGCGCGAGCACGCGCTCCACGCCGCCGACGTGCGCGCCGGCGGAGGGCTCGTGTTCGGGCAAAGGATCGAACGGAGAAACGAGCGTGACGCGCATCCCAGGCCCCGTTGGGCGGGCGGGCCGAAAAGGCATCCGGCACAAACCGGGGGAACAGGGTTGGCGGGCGGCCGACGAGAAACGTCCTACACGATGAGACCGCGGTCGAGCCACTCGCGCTCGATGCGGTCCAACGCGTCCTTGTTCATCTGCCGCCCGTCGATGAAGACCTGGGACGAGCACCGGGGACAGGCGCAGCGGCTGCAGAGCATGGGCCCCTCGTGCTCGTGATCGGCCGCCTTCTTGCGACGGCGCCGGGAGGTCTTCGCCTCCACGGCCGCCGTCGCGTGTCCGGCTCCGTTCCCGTTCCCGTCGCTTGCCTGGGTCACGTCGTCATCCTGCCACGAAGACCTTGCTCACGGCCGTCGCACCCGAGGCGCCCGTCGCGCGGAACTCGATTTTCGTTCCCGCGGGCGCATGCATGCTCTTGGCGAAGGTCCCCCAAGACGTTTTTGGAAGGTCCGTCCAGGCGCCGCCGTTGAGTCGCGCCTCGGCCTTGACCACAGGCTCGTTCGCCGTGATCTTGACCTCGACCCACCAGGGATTCGACATCCCGCGCGGCTCGAAGACGGGCGAGAAGCCGGACGACGACGCCGATCGCTCGGCGCGCACGCCGTCCACCCACACCTTGGCCGCAGGCTTCCACGAGCCGCCCGGATACGCGAGTCCCCAGTGACGCTCGGCGACGCCGTAGTAGTTCTTCGTGTCCATGTTGGGATTGTCGAACCACGCCCGGTACAGCATGCCGCGGACGCCCGCGGACTTGAGCGTGGCGAGGTTCGCGAAGAACTCGCGAAGCTCGGCGCGCTGGGGCTCGAGGTATCCGGGCTCGGGGTACGAGCTCAGCGCGATGTCCGTGATGAACGTGGCCTTGCCAAAGAGCGCGTGCGCCCGCTGGACGCCGGCGAGCGTGGACTCGTACAGGCTGCGGTACCGGTCGAGCGAGTCGCGGGTCGATCCGCGCATGCCTTGCACGCCGACGTAGTCGGACGCGCCGGCGGCGCGGTCGTAGGTTCCCCACTGGTGGGACGCCCAGTTGCCAAACGCGAGGACGAACTGCGCCGCCGGGTACCGCATGTCGAGGTAGCGGATCTTGTCGCGCAGGTAGCCGTCGAAGGCCTCGTAGTCGCCGATCCCGTTCTTGTTGAACTCGGTCTCCACGAGGACGAGGACTGGCTTTCCCTTCATGCGGGCGTTGAGCGCGTCGCCAAGCTCGCGCGCCAGGCGCTGCCAGCCGTTCTTGTCCTTCCACGTGTTGTGGAGGTTCGACCAGCAGCCGTTCTCCACGCAGGATCGCGAGATGTCGTCGCCCCAGTAGTAGAAGTGGATGGCCGGCGTGATGCCCGCCGCGACCATGCGGTCCATCGCCGCGTTGGGCCCGCCCCAGCCGGACGAGAGCGTCCAGGGGCCGATCCAGATCGTGCCGTAGTCGGGCTTGGCGCCGGCGTTTGCCTGCGCGGCGGTGGACCCGGCGTCCATTCCAAAGCGCATGGGCGCTGCGGACTGTCCGCCCGCCGTCGGGACGACGACGAGGGCCGGCAGGAGCATTGCAAGGAGAGCCAAGGCTAGCAGGACGGTTCGGTTCATGTCTGTCACCCCTCCGCCGATGCGGCGGAATTGGACGGTTCCGAAGGAACCGGCGGGATGACCACGACGACATCGTACAAAAAACCGGAACGGAACGGACGAGGGGAAAGACCGCCGGGCCGTGGAGATTTGCGCCCGGCGGGTGCGAGGACCGGGCAGGCGGGGCAGCGCCTGCCCGGCCGGCCGTCGCGCTAGCCCCAGGCAAAGGGCGCGCTCACGGCGACCGCTCCGGAGACGCCCGTCGCGCGGAACTCGATCCTCGTGCCGGCCGGCAAGCCCGCGTCGGCGCGCTTGGCCCACGAGCCCCACTTCGTGGCGTCCATCGCGATCCACGCGCCGCCGTTGGCGCGGTACTCGACGGACCCGACGCGCTCGGGCGCCTTCACCACGACCTCGATCCACCACTTGTTCTTCTGCGTCTTGGGCTCGAAGGTCGCGTCGAGCTTGGCCGGGCCCAGCCACTGCGCCGGCGCCGAGACGGCAAACTCGCCGCCCTGGCTTGTCGCGCGGAAGGTCACCGTGCTTCCCTGCGGGACGTGAAGGCTTGCCGCCCACGCGCCCCAGCTCCGAAGCGACAGCGCCGCCCAAGGCCCGTCGTTCACGCGCACCTCGACGCCGCGGACGGCCTCGTTTGCGTCCACGAACACCTCGACCCACCACTCGTTCACGTTGGGCGAGATGCGGAACGAGGCCGCAAACGGCGGCTTCACGCTCACGTTGCGCTCCACGGTCGCGCTCGCCTTTCCGTCCGAGACGGTGAGGCGCACGGCGTAGGTGCCCGAGGCCGCGTAGGTGTGGCTTGCGCGGACGCCCGTCGCCGTCGCGCCGTCACCGAAGCTCCACGCGTACGTGAGCGGATCGCCGTCCGGATCGCTCGACGCCGAGGCGTCGACCGCAAGCGCAAGCCCGCTTGCCGATACCGCAAAGGACGCCGTCGGCGCCCGGTTGGGCTGCGGCCACGGGAACGGCTGCGAGACCGCCTCGGCTCCCGCGTCGGTCTGCGCGCGGAAGACGACCTCGCTTCCCGGCGGCACGCGCAGGCTTGCGGCCCACGCGCCCCAGCTCCGCAGCGAAAGCGGGCTCCAGGGGCCGTCGGCAACGCGCGCCTGCACGCCCGAGAGCGGGGCGCTTGCGTCCACGAACACCTCGACCCACCATTCGTTCACGTTGGGCGAGAGGCGGAACGACGCCGACAGCGGCGGCGCCTCGACGGCGACCGTCCGCTCGGCGGCGCTTTGGGCCTTGCCGTCGGAGACCGTGAGCCGCACGACGTACGATCCGGCGCGCGCGTACTCGTGAATCGCCCGCGCGCCCGTCGAGGTCGCGCCGTCGCCGAAGCTCCACGCGTACGTGAGCGGATCCCCGTCGGGGTCGCTCGAGCCCGTGGCGTCCACGGAGAGCCGCAGGTGCTCGGCCGAGGAGACGAAGCTCGCCTCCGGCGCGCGGTTCTGCGGCACCGGCGCGATCGTCACGCGGTCGAGCAGCAGGTTGCGGTCCTCCGTCGACGAGCGCGCGTCGTTCGTGAAGGCGATCCGGAGCTCGACGACGCCGGCGGCTGCCGCGCGGATCCGGTGCTCTCCCCAGGACGTGCCGGGGTCGGCCGACAGGATCGTCTGGCCGGCGAGGCTCACGACCATGCGGGGCCCCACGCCCGAGAGGGTCGTGCCGCGCGCGTGGATGGAGAGGTCGAACTGGCCGCCCGATCCGAAGTCGAGCGACTCGGCGAGGTGGCCGTTGGCCCAGAGGTTCCACGCTGCGTTCCCGGACGCCAAAGCGTCCGAGAACGCAGCACCCGCTGTCTTCGTGGTGAAATGCTCGGCCTCGCGCAGGAGTCCCGCGCCCACCGGAAGGGCCGCGGGGCCGGAGCCTCCGGCGGGGTTCGCGCGCTCGGCGGCGACGCCGTCGAGCCAGACGCGCGCGGAGGGCTTCCGCGCGCCGTCGGGGTAGGCGACGCCCCAGTGGCGCTCGGCGTAGCCGTAGTAGTTCTTGAGATCCATGTTGGGGTTGTCGCGCCACGTCCGGTAGAGGAGGGCCTTCACGCCGGCCTCCTTGAGCGTGCCCAGGTTGTCGAAGAACTCCTTGAGCTCCGTGCGCTGGTGCTCGAGGTACTCGGGCTCCGGGTAGGTCGAGAGCGCGAGGTCCTGGATCACCACCGGCTTGCCAAAGAGTTCTTGGAGCTTGCGCGCGCCGGCAAGCGTCGATTCGTAGAGCTGCTTGTAGCTCGACAGCGGGTCGCGCGTCGACCCGCGCATGCCCTGGATGCCGGTGTAGTCGGAGGCGGCCGCGGTGCGGTCGAAGGTGCCCCAGGCGGCCTGGTTCCAGTTCCCAAGCGCCATGACGGTCTGCGCCGCCGGGTATCCTTGCTTGAGGAAGCGGGCCTTCTCGGCAAGGTAGCCGTCGAAGGGCTCGTAGGTCGAGATGCCGCCTTTGTTGAACTCCGTCTCAAGGAAGATGAGGACGGGCTTTCCGCCCATGACGGCCTTCAGCCGGTCGACAAGCTCGTTGGCAAGCCGCTGCCATCCGGCCTTGTCCTTCCACGCGCCGTGGAGATCCGACCAGCAGCCGTTCTCCACGCACGAGGGCGAGATGTCGTCGCCCCAGTAGTAGAAGTGGATCGCCGGCGTGACGCCCGCCTTGACCATGTCGCGCATCTGTTGATCGGGGCCGCCCCAGCCGTGCTTGAGCGTCCACGGGCCGACCCAGAAGGTGCCGTAGTCCGGGCGCTGCCCGGCGGCGATCTGGTCGGGGACCGCGTTGGCGTGCATTCCAAAACGCATCGGCTCCGCGCTTGCCGCCGCCTGCGAGCCCGCAAGGGGCATCGCAGAGACGACGAGCGCCAGAGCTGCCGCTGCTACAATGATCTTGGCCATCCTGTCACCCCCGCAGGAATCCTGCGGTCGCCGGGACGATTCGCGTCGTCCCAAGCGGCGATGAGGTTGGCAGGCGACCTACATCAAGCTTGCCCGGTGGTCACGGTGCACCTCGGTAGGCGGCGGTAATCTGGTTGCGCAAACGCCGCGCCTTGGCCGAGAAATCAAGCAAAAACGACGACACCGGCGGCGCGAAGCGGGCGGGCGGCCGGGGAGTATTCCGAGAAGGCGGGCGGACGGCAGGGCACGGCGACGCAGAAAAACAGCAAAATGGCCGCGCGGGCGGACGCAGCCGCCCGCCCGCTTGGCCGTCTAGCCCCACGTGTACGTTCCCGACGTCGCCTTGGCGCCGGTCGAGCTTGTCGCCTCGAAGACGACCTTCGCGCCGTCGGGCACTAAGAAGCTCTTGGCCCAGCTGCCCCAGGATTGCTTGGCAAGCGCGGTGCACGAGCCGCCGTTCACTTTGGCGCAGACGGCCGTCACGGTCTGCGACGACGTCACCTTCACCTCGACCCACCAGTTGTTCGTGGTCGTGACGGGTTGGAACGTCGCCGAGAACGAGTCCCCGTCGCCGCCGCCTCCGCCCCCTCCAAGCCACGTGAACTCTTGCGAGGTGGCCGTGGCGCCGCCGCTTGCCGTCGCCTTGAAGACGACCTTGCTTCCCGCGGGCACGTGGAAGCTCTTGGCCCAGTTGCCCCACGATTGCTTGGAAAGCGC
>DATLFM010000104.1 GCA_035541015.1 Candidatus Thermoplasmatota archaeon | reverse complement strand
GCCCAGGAGATGGGCGTGCTGCGGTAGGCCGCGCCGTTGCGATGAACGTTCATCGCACGCCGGAAGCGGTGCGTCCCGCTTCGATCGCGCGGCGGGCCGCCTCCACGTGCCCGCGGGGGTCGAGCTCCGACCGGTGAACGCGACGCACGACGCCCGACGGGTCGAGGACGAACGTTACGCGGCGGGCGACGCCCAGCCAGCCGAGCGCGCCGTAGGCGCGCGCGATGCGCTTGTCCGGATCGGCGACCAAGCGGAAGGGCAGCCGATGGCGGCGCGCGAACGCGGCGTGCGAGGCCTGGTCCTGCGTCGAGACGCCCACGATCTCGGCGTCCAGCCGCGAGAACGCGTCCCGCCGGTCGCGAAATTCGCACGCCTCGGCCGTGCAGCCGCGCGTCTCGTCGCGCGGATTGAAATACAGGACGACCCAGCGGCCGCGAAGGTCGGAAAGGCGCAGGGTCTCCCCCCGCTGGTCGGGGGCGGCAAAGTCGGGCGCGGGCCGGCCTTCGAAAGGCACGCGAGACGAGCGGGCGGGCGCGTCAAGACCGTTGCGGGACGACCCGGAAACGATTAACCAAAAGGTTAATTATCGGGGACCATCATGCTTAACCCGATGGTTAAGGGAAGAGACGCGCAGCTCGATGCGGTCTTCGCCGCGCTTGCCCACCCGATCCGGCGCGCCATGCTGGAGCGCCTGGCGGAGGGCGACTGCGCGGTCGGGGATCTCGCCAAGCCGCACGACGTGAGCCTTCCGGCCATCTCCAAGCACCTCCGGATCCTGGAGGACGCGGGGCTCCTGACGCAGACGCCCGACGGTCGCGTGCGCCGCTGCTCGCTTGCGCCCAAGCCCCTTTCCGCGGCGTTCTCGTGGATCGTCCAGTACCGGATCCTGTGGGAGGAGCGCCTGGACGCCCTGGCCCGCCATCTCCAAGGAGAGAACCCCCGATGAACACGACCCAGCAGACCCAGGTGAGCAAGACCGGAACGACCCTGCGCCTCCAGCGCGTGCTCAAGGCGCCCCCCGAACGCGTCTACCAAGCCTTCCTCGACCCAGATGCGCTCGCGAAGTGGATCCCGCCCAACGGATTCACCGGCCACGTCCATCACCTCGACGCGCGCGTGGGCGGAACGTTCCGCATGAGCTTTTCCACGATCAACCGGAGCTGGACGCAGTACTTCGGCGGCAGGTACCTCGAGCTCAGGCCGCACGAGCGCATCGTCCACACGGACAAGTTCGAAGGCGACGTCCCCGGTTTCCCGTCCGACCACGAGATGAAGGTCACGATCACGTTTGCGCGCGTGGCCGGCGGCACGGAGGTCACGATCGTGCAGGAGAATCTTCCGCCCGGACCCGCCTCCGAGGGCGCGCCGGAAGGCTGGAAGCAGAGCATCGAGAACCTCGCGCGGCTCGTCGAGGCGGAGCTTCCGTTCTAGGAAGCCCGTTCGCCTTCGGCCCGCACGACCCTCACCCCGCGTCCGGGTTGGTGCGGAAGCGACAAGAGGCCGCCCGTGGCTCGCCCCGCAGGAGAACGATCCGATGGCCACGCAAGTCAGGACGACGAAGCTGCAGGTGAAATCGCACGCGACGCCCGACGAGGTGCGCGCGCCAGCCAAGACCCGCGTCGAGATCGTGAAGCTCGAAGGCTTCACGATCGGGCGCATGACGTTTGAACCCGGATGGCGCTGGTCGGAGTGCGTGAAGCCTGTCGTCAAGACCGATCAGTGCCAGGTCTCCCACGTGGGATACGCAGTGTCCGGGCAGATCACCGTGCGCCTCAAGGACGGAACCGAGAAGACCCTGCACGCCGGCGAATCGTATACGATCCCGCCCGGGCACGATGCGTGGGTCGAAGGCAACCAGCCCTTCGTCGGCATCGAGATGATGAGCGCGGACGTGTACGCGAAGCCGGGATAGTTCGCTCCCCCTGGATTGCCAGCCGGGGGCATGACGGAGCCGTGCGGGTCTTCGCGGCGCGCGGCCTTTGCGCCGCGCCCCACCGGCCAGTCGTGCGTGAGCCTTATATAGAAGCGCTCCCTCTTACGGCCCGAATCCGGAGGCACATCGCATGATGGGCAACCCGCAGCCGATCTACATTCTTCAGGAAGGAACCAGCCGCTCGAAGGGTCGCGACGCGCTGTCCTCGAACATCCAGGCCGCCCGCGCCATCGCCGACGCCGTCCGCACGACGCTGGGCCCCCGCGGCATGGACAAGATGCTCGTGGACAATCTCGGCGACGTCGTCGTGACAAACGACGGCGCCACGATCCTCAAGGAGCTCGACGTGTCGCACCCGGCGGCGAAGATGCTCATCGAGGTCGCAAAGACCCAGGAGCAAGAGGCCGGCGACGGCACCACGACCTCCGTCGTGCTGGCCGGCGCGCTCCTGCACGAGGCCGAGAAGCTCGTGGACGACGTGCACCCGACGATCCTCGTGCGCGGCTTTGGCCTCGCCGCCGCCAAGGCCCAGGCGATCCTGCAGGCCACCGCCTTCTCGCTCAACGTGCGCTCCGACAAGGACGTGCGCTCGATCGCGGCCACGAGCATGTACTCGAAGTCGGCCACGACCGACCGCGAGAGCCTCGCCGATCTTGCCGTCCGCGCCGTTCGCGCGGTGGCGGAGGAGCGCGACGGCAAGGTCGTCGCGGACCTCGACCAGATCCAGATCGTGAAGAAGCACGGTGGCGGCGTCGAGGACACGCAGCTCGTCGAGGGCCTCATCGTCGACAAGGAGCGCGTCCACGAGAACATGCCAAGCGCCGTGCGGGACGCCCGCATCGCCATCCTCGAGACGGCCCTCGAGATCAAGAAGCCCGAGATCGAGGCGCACATCGAGATCACCGACCCCGAGCGCCTCCGCGAGTTCCTCGACCAGGAGGAGGCGACGCTTCGCGCCAAGGTGGACAAGGTCGTGGCCGCCGGGGCAAACGTGGTCTTTTGCCAGAAGGGCATCGACGACCTCGCGCAGCACTTCCTCGCCAAGCAGGGCGTGTACGCCGTCCGGCGCGTCAAGAAGAGCGACATGGAGAAGCTCGCGCGCGCCGCGGGCGGTCGCATCGTGGGCCACCTCGACGACCTCGAAGGCTCCGATCTCGGCCGCGCCTCGCTCGTCGAGGAGCGCAAGGTCGGCGAGGACGCCATGACCTTCGTGACCGGATGCCGCAACCCGAAGAGCGTCTCGATCCTCGTCCGCGGTGGAACGGAGCACGTTGCCGACGAGCTCGAGCGCACGCTCGACGACGCCCTCTCCGTGACGGCCGACGTCTTGGAGGACGACGGTCGCGCGCTGGCCGGCGGCGGCGCTCCCGAGATCGAGCTTGCCCTCCAGCTTCGCAAGTACGCCGCAGGCGTGGGCGGCCGCGAGCAGCTCGCCATCCGCGCCTTCGCCGACGCGCTCGAAGTGATCCCCCACACGCTTGCCCAGAACGCCGGCCTCGACCCGATCCAGGTCCTCGTCGACCTGCGCGCGGCCCACGAGAAGGGCCAGGCGACGGCGGGCATCAACGTCTTCACGGGCAAGGTCGTGGACATGCGAAAGGAGGCCGTGCTCGAGCCCCTGCGCGTGAAGTCGCAGGCCATCGCCGCGGCCACCGAGGTCGCAAGCATGATCCTTCGCATCGACGACACGATCGCGGCCAAGGCCGGACCCGGCGGCGGCAAGGGCAAGATGCCCGGCGCCGGCGGCGAGGACTTCGGCGGCGACTGAAGGTACTCACGCCGGGCGATTGGGACTCTACCGAACCCGCCCGCGCGGGCAGGACGCGCGCCGGACTCCTTGGCCCAACCGAACCCTTAACAAGGCCGCCGGGCCCTAGTCCTCACGTGCGTCCCGTCTACCTCGTCGCGGCCGAGCAGACGGCCTTCGGCAAGCACGCGTCCTCCGCGCGCGATCTTGCCGTCCAGGCCGCCGACGCGGCGCTGCGCGAAAGCGGGCTTGCCGCCGCGCGCGTCGGTTGCGCGTTTGTGGCAAACGCCTTCTCGCTCGCCGAGCGCCAGGGGCACCTGGGCCCGCTTGTCATGACGTCGCTCGGACGCCCCAACGTCCCGGCGACGACGGTGGAGGCCGCGTGCGCAAGCGGCGGGGCGGCCCTTCACGAGGCGTTCGTGCACGTGGCCGGCGGATTCGCGGACGCCGCGCTTGCCGTGGGGACGGAGAAGGTCACGCAGTTGGACACCGTGACGGCCACCGGGTATTTCGCCTACGGCAGCGACTTCGCGTCCGAGGGCGTCTGCGGCGCGACGTTCCCGGGCCTTTACGCTCTCCTGGCGCGCGCCCACATGCAACGCCACGGAACGACCGAGGAGGACCTCGCGCGCGTGGCCGTGAAGAACCACGCGAACGCGCTTGAGAATCCCAAGGCCCACCTGCGGAAGGCGCTCACGGTGCAGGACGTGCTTGCAAGCGACGTCGTCGCGCATCCGTTGAAGCGTTTCGACGCCTGCCCGTTCTCCGACGGCGCCGCGGCGGTGGTCCTCGCCACCGAGGAGGTCGCGCGCGCGATCGGGGGGCCGCGCATCCACGTCGCCGGGTCGGCCCGTGCGGGCTCGATCGCCGCGCTTGCCGACCGCGAGGACCCAACGTCGATCGAAGGCGCGCGCCGAGCGGGCCGCCAGGCGCTCGCGCAGGCCGGCATCGGCGTACTGGATCTCGATCTTCTCGAGGTCCACGACTGCTTCACGATCGCGGAGCTCGTCGCGACGGAGGATCTCGGCCTTTTCGCGCCGGGCAAGGCGGCCGCCGCCGTCCGCGACGGCATCACGGCGCGCGACGGCGAGCGGCCGGTCAATCCAAGCGGCGGGCTCAAGGCCAAGGGCCACCCCGTCGGAGCCACCGGGCTGGGGCAGGCGTGCGAGGTGTTCGATCAGCTGACCGGCCGCGCCGGCGCTCGCCAGGTCGAGGACGCCACGCTTGCCCTCTCGCACAACGTGGGCGCCACGGGCGGAAGCGTCGCCGTGCACGTGTTCCGGAGGGAGCGATGACCGCAGGCGCCGCCCCGGACCTCTCGTCGGCTGGCTTCCGCGCGGCCGTGCGCGACGGCTCGCTGCCCGGAACCGCCTGTCGCGCGTGCGGCCGAAAGCAGGCCACGCCCGCCGTGCGGTGCCCCGGGTGCGGCTCGGACGACGTGGTTCGCGTGGACCTTGCGAGGGAAGGCGTCGTGGAGTCGTTCACGATCCAGCGCGTGGCGGCGGAGGAGTGGGTGAACGACGTCCCGTTTGCGATCGCCGTGATCCGGCTCGACGACGGGGCCAGCGTGGTCGGTCGCATCCCCAATGTGGCCTTGCCGGACGAACTTCCGCTTGGCACGCGCGTGCGTTACGTGCCCGGGTACCGGCCGGGCATCGAGTTCGAGAAGGCGTCCCCGCGCTGACCGCCCACAAGAACTTTTATCTCGCCCGCCCGGTTCCGATGCGGGTTGCCATGGCCCCCGCACGCCCCTACCTTACGATCGACGAACTCTCGCTTCGCGGCGCGACCGTGCTGCTTCGCCTCGACATCAACAGTCCCATCGAGAACGGCCGCGTGGCCGGCACGGACCGCATCGAGGCTTCCGCCGAGACCGTGGCGGATCTGGCGAAGAAGGGCGCGCGCGTGGTCGTGCTGGGACACCAGGGGCGCAAGGGAGACGACGACTTCACGGATCTCTCGCAGCACGCGGCGCTTCTGGGCAAGGCCGCCGGCGCGCCCACGACGTTTGTGCCCGACGTGGCCGGGACAAAGGCGATCGACGGCATGGCGAAGCTCGCAAACGGCCACGTCCTCGTGCTCGACAACGTGCGCGGCCTCGACGAGGAGACGCGCAAGGCCACGCCCGCCGAGCACGCGCAGGCGAGCTTCGTCGCGACGCTTGCCAAGCACGCGAAGTACTACGTGAACGACGCCTTCTCGGCCTCGCACCGCGCGCAGGCGAGCCTCGTCGGCTTCCCCATGCTGCTGCCATCGGCGGCGGGCCGGGGGCTTGCGCGGGAACTTGACGCTCTCGACAAGGCGTGCGACAACCCCGAGTCGCCCGCCGTGTACTTCCTGGGCGGCGCCAAGCCCGAGGACAGCCTCATGGTCATGCGGCACAACCTCGCACGGGGCAAGCTCGATCTCGTCCTCACGGGCGGCCTCGTGGGGGAGCTCTTCCTCGTGGCGCGCGGGCACGAGCTTGGGGCCGGCACGCACGCGATCCTCGAGAAGAAAGGCACGCTCAAGCACCTCGCCGAGGCCGAGGAGCTCCTCGACGAGTACGACGAGAAGATCCTCGTCCCCGAGGACGTCGCGGTGAGGACGCCCGAGGGCCGCAAGGAGGTCTACATCGAGGAGCTGCCCGTCGAGGAGCCCATCCTGGACATAGGCAACGACACGGTCGCCTCGTACGCGCGCTACATCGAGGAGGCCGGGAGCCTCTTCTTCAACGGCCCCGCCGGCGCATTCGAGGATCCCGCGTACGAGTTCGGCACGAAGGGCATCCTCCAAGCCTTCGCGCGAAGCGAGGCCTTCTCCCTCCTTGGCGGCGGCCACACGACCTCCGCGCTCGACAAGTTCGGCCTTGGCCACGACGACTTCGGATACGTGAGCCTCGCCGGCGGCGCGCTCATGGCCTACGTGGCCGGCGAGAAGCTCCCCGCGGTCGAGGCGCTGAAGGAGAGTCGCAAGAAGTTTTCGTCCTAGCGCAGCGCCGGACTTGGCTTTGCCGCGTCGGCGAAGTGCCGGGCAAGCGCGCGTTCGTGGTCGCCACGGCGATTCCATGCGCTCCGTTGCTTCATCAACCCTGCGCTTGGGTGGAGACAAGCGCTTAGGTGGCTCCTCCACCATCCGTCGCTCATGCGCCCGCCGTCGGTCGCCGGCATCTTCTACGCCGAGGACGCGCCGAGCCTCGCGCGGCAGATCGCCGGCTGCTTCGAGCGGGCGATCGGACGCGTGCCGACGGTCGCGGCGACGCGGCAGGGGCGCGTGCGGGCGATCCTCGTTCCGCACGCGGGCCTCCGGTACAGCGGCGCCGTCGCGGCGCACGCCTACGCGGCGCTTGCGGAGGACGGGCTGCCCGAGACCTTCGTGCTCATCGGGCCGGACCACCACGCCGGCGGCAGCGCTGCCGTGAACGCAAGCTCCGAGGATTGGCGCACGCCGATGGGCACCGCGCGAACCGACGGCGAGCTCCTGCAGTCCATCCTTGCCTTGGAGACGGTGGTGGTGGACGAGAGCGCGCACGTCGCCGAGCACAGCCTCGAGGTGCAGCTTCCTTTCCTCCAATTCCTAGTCGGCGCGGGTCGGGAGGTGCGATTCGTCGCCGTCGCCATCACGCTCCAGGACGAGGAGGCTGTCCGCGAGCTTGCGCAGACCCTCGCCAAGGCGGCCGGAGGCCGCGACGTCGCGATCGTTGCGACAAGCGACCTCTCGCACATCGGTCCGGGCTTTGGCGTGTACCCTCCCCGCGACGCGTCGTTGGCGGCTTGGGCCACGCGTCGCGACGAGCCCGCGCTTGCGCTGATCGAGGCGGGCGAGGGCCTGAAGGCCCTCGACTACGTTCGGTCGTACGACCTCGGGTGGTGCGGCGCCGCGCCGTGGGCGGCGGCGCTGCGCGCGGCCAACGCCATGGGTGGCGGGACGGTGCGCCGGCTCGCGCGCGCCACGAGCCACGACGTCGAGCCCGGTCGCGACTGCGTCGGGTACGCGAGCTTTGCGGTGGGTTGATCGCGCGAGTGGGATAATTTGGCAGGCGGCCGTCGCCCCTTCGACCACTTCCGGTCCGCCCGTCACAACCCTTATATGCGTTATCCAGAAGTCACAGCCCGTTCCAGATGGCAAAGGATTCGATCGTGATCCGGGGGGCGCGCGAGCACAACCTCAAGAACGTCGACGTCACGATCCCCCGCAACGAGCTCGTCGTCCTGACGGGGCTCTCCGGCAGCGGCAAGTCCTCGCTTGCCTTCGACACGATCTACGCGGAAGGCCAGCGGCGTTACGTCGAATCGCTGTCGTCGTACGCGCGGCAGTTCCTGGGACAGATGGAGAAGCCCGACGTGGACTCCATCGACGGGCTCTCGCCGGCCATCTCGATCGACCAGAAGTCGACCTCGCACAACCCCCGCTCGACGGTCGGGACGGTGACGGAGATCTACGACTACCTCCGCGTCCTGTTCGCCAATTTGGGCGTGCCCCACTGCCCCAAGTGCGGCCGCGAGGTGAAGCCCCAGACGCCCGACCAGATCGTCGAGCGCGTGCTGCAGCTTCCGGCCGGCACGAAGGTCCAGGTCCTTGCGCCCGTCGTCCGCGACCGGAAGGGTAACTACCCGCGGTTCTTCGACGAGCTCAAGGCGCAAGGCTTCCAGCGCGTTCGCGTGGACGGCAAGCACGGCACCGTCGAGGACGCGTGGACGCTCGCGCGGTACGAGAAGCACACGATCGAGGTCGTGATCGACCGGCTGGCGGCACGGTCCGACGCGCGCGCCCGCATGGCCGAGGCGATCGAGCAGGCCATGAAGCTCGCCGACGGCGTGGTCACGATCGTCGCGGGCGATCCCGAGAAGGACAAGAAGACGAAGGACACGGTGTACTCGCGCGCGCTTGCATGCCCGGATTGCGACGTTTCCATGCCCGAGCTTGCGCCGCGAACGTTCTCCTTCAACAGCCCGCACGGCGCCTGCGCCACGTGCTCCGGACTGGGCACGGCTCTTGAAATTGATCCCGAGCTTGTGATCGCCGATCCCACGGCTTCGCTCACCGACGGCGCGATCAAGGGCGACGTGGTGCGGCACTGGACGTGGCTTGGCCGCGAGATCGCCCAAGTCGCCAAGCACTATGATTTCCCCCGAAACGCGTGCTGGAACGACCTCAACGACCGCCAGAAGCGCATCCTCATGGGCGGCTCCGGCGAGCGGTTCCGGCAGACGTACGGATCGCGCAGCAAGAGCTACTACTGGTCCGGCTACTCCGACTTCGAAGGCGTGGCCACGCGCCTGGAGCGCCTCTGGCGCGACACGGAGAGCGAGAGCGTCCGCGACCGTCTCCAGCAGTTCATGTCCCAGAAGCCGTGCAAGGCGTGCAAGGGCCGGCGCCTCAAGGACGAGGTCCTCGCCGTCAAGGTGGCCGGGCGCGGCATCCACGAGGTGTGCGAGGACTCCGTCGAGCGCCTCCACGGCTGGTTCGAGACCTACGAGCGCGGCCTCACCGACCGCGAGCGCCTCATCGCCAAGGAGGTCGTGAAGGAGATCCGCCAGCGGCTCAAGTTCCTCATCGACGTGGGGCTTGCCTACCTCACGCTCTCGCGCTCGGCCAACACGCTCTCCGGCGGCGAGGCCCAGCGCATCCGCCTTGCCACGCAGATCGGCTCGGGCCTCGTGGGCGTGCTCTACATCCTCGACGAGCCCTCCATCGGCCTTCACCACCGCGACGAGGAGAAGCTCATCGCGAGCCTGAAGGGCCTGCGCGATCTTGGCAACACGCTCATCGTGGTCGAGCACGACGAGTCCATGATGCGCGCGGCCGACTGGCTCGTCGACCTTGGCCCCGGCGCGGGCGAGAACGGCGGGCGCGTCGTGGCCGAGGGCACGCCGGAGGCGGTCGCGGCGAACCTCGAGAGCGTCACGGGCCGCTTCCTCGCGGGCGTCGAATCGATCCCGGTGCCGCCCGTGCGCCGGCCCGGAAGCGGAAAGCTCGTGTCGGTCGTTGGCGGGGCGGAGAACAACCTCAAGGAGATCACGGCCCGCTTCCCGCTGGGGAAGCTCGTGCTCGTGACGGGCGTCTCGGGAAGCGGCAAGTCCACGCTCGTGAACGAGATCCTCGTGAAGGGCCTCGCGCGGCGGCTGCGCCAGTCGCACGAGCTTCCGGGGCGCCACGAGCGCATCGAGGGCGTCGAGAACGTGGACAAGGTCGTCGTCATCGACCAGAGCCCCATCGGCCGCACGCCCCGCAGCAACCCGGCCACGTACACCGGCTGCTTTACGCCCATCCGGTACCTCTTCTCGCTCGTGCCCGAGGCCAAGGCGCGCGGGTACGACCCCGGCCGCTTCAGCTTCAACGTGCGCGGCGGCCGCTGCGAGGCGTGCGAAGGCGACGGCGTCGTCAAGATCGAGATGCACTTCCTCGCGGACGTCTACGTGAATTGCGAGGCGTGCAAGGGCGCGCGCTACAACCAGGAGACCCTCGACATCCGCTACAAGGGCAAGACCATCAAGGACGTCCTCGACATGACCGTGACCGAGGCCGCCGCGTTCTTCGAGAACGTGCCCGCCATCGCCCGCGTGCTGCGAACGCTCGAGGACGTCGGGTTGGGCTACGTCCGCCTGGGCCAGAGCGCTCCAACGCTCTCGGGCGGCGAGGCGCAGCGCGTGAAGCTCGCCTCGGAGCTCCACAAGCGCGCGACGGGCAAGACGATGTACGTCCTCGACGAGCCCACGACGGGCCTCCACTTCGCCGACATCCGCAAGCTCCTTGCCGTGCTCGGGCGGCTCGTCGACGCCGGGAACACGGTCGTCGTCATCGAGCACAACCTCGACGTCGTGAAGACGGCCGACTGGATCCTCGACCTTGGCCCCGACGGTGGCGAGGCCGGCGGGCGGATCGTCGCCGAGGGCACGCCCGAGGACGTCGCCAAGACCGGCACGGCCACGGGCGCGGCGCTGCGGCGGGTGCTCGCCGTGCCGGCGCCGTCGGCCTTGCCGGTCGCCCCGCGGCGCAGGGCCGCGGCCGTGCGCGCCAAGCGGTAGAACCCTCTGCGATGAACATTCATCGCAAGGATATGCATAGAGCATCACGGGATTGTTTAAGCCGGTCGTTCGTGTCGATACGCCGTACGGAAGGCTCTCGATGCGCCAGGCTACCGCCGTTGCCCTGCTCGTCCTCCTCCTGGCCCCGGCGCTGCCGCCGTCGCTTGGGTCGGCCCCCGCAAGCGGGCACGAGATCGTGGCGGACGCGGCTTCCGACCACGCGGACGGAAGCGGCCTTGCGGCCGACCTTCTGCGGGTCGGGGCGTCCACCGACGCGTCGACGGTGAAGTTCTTCCTCAAGGTCGCCGACCGCAACGATCGGCCGCTCACGCTTCGCTACCGGCTGGGCTTCCAGGTCGAAGGCGGGCTCTTCTACTACGCGACCGTTTCCTACTCGACCGGCGGCACGCTCTCCGGCGCCACGCTGTGGCGCGCCGCGCCCGACGTCGCGCGCGTCTCCGGAAACCCCATTCCGGTCGCGTGGGCCGGAAACGAGCTTCGGCTCGACGTTCCGCGCTCGGGCATCGGAAATCCCCCCGACGGCGCGACGCTTTCGAGCGTGACCGCTTCCGTCACGAGCGCGCCTCCGGGCGCCTCCGAGCTTCCCGGCTCGTACGCGCTCTACGACGCGACGGACGCCGGAGCGTACGTCGTCGGCACGAACCCGGTCGTGATCGAGCCCACGGCTCCGACGTCCCCGCGCGACCTTTCCGCCGCGGCGGACTACAACAAAGTGCTCCTCTCGTGGACCGAGCCTGCCGACGACGGCGCAAGTGCGATTCATTCGTACCACGTGCACCGCGCGACCGGCTCGGGCGGCTTTGCGCGCGTCGCAAGCGTCGCCGCCTCGCAGCGCAGCTACACGGACAACGACGTCGTCGCCGGGACGTCCTACCGCTACCGCGTGAGCGCGGAGAACGGCGTTGGCGAAGGCCCGGCGAGCGCGGAAGCGAGCGCCACGCCGCTTGCGCCAACCCCCCCCTCGGCGCCGCGCAACCCGCAGGCGACGCCCGGAAACGAGAAGATCACCCTTTCGTGGAACGCGCCCGCCGCAAACGGCGGATCGGCCGTTTCCAGCTACCGAATCTACCGCGCGGAAGCCAACCAGCCGCTCGCTTTCCTGACGAGCGTCCCCGCCTCGCCCCGCAGCTACGTCGACGCCGGCGTCGTCGTCGGCACGACGTACGTGTACCAAGTGAGCGCCGTGAATGCGGTCGGCGAAGGCCCGCGCAGCGCGGAAGTCTCCGCCGCCGCGTTACCGCTCTCGGCGCCGTCTGCGCCGCGCAACCTCGTCGCCCTCGGCGGGTACCAGAACGTCACGCTCACGTGGTTTGCCCCGGCAAGCGACGGCGGATCGCCCGTGCAGTCGTACCACGTGTACCGCGTCGCCGCGGGCGGGTCGCTGCAGCGCGTGGCGACAAAGGACGGGGACGCACGCTCGCACGTCGTCGCGGGCCTCGTGAACGGCCAGTCCTACACCTTCGTGGTGAGCGCGCAGAACGGCGTGGGCGAAGGCCCCGCTTCGGACCCCGCCTCGGCCACGCCCGCCGTGCTGGGCCCCTCGGTGCCAAACGTCGTCGTCGCGCAGTTCGACACGGGCGTGAACCCCTTCCACCCGTGCTTCCGCCGGCCCGGCTGGGACGCAAGCCGCGCGGGCATCTCCGGCTTTCCCGCAAACGCGGTCGCGCTTCCCCTCGATTTCCGCGCCACGTACGCAGAGTCGCTCTCGGCCAACGCGGCGCTTCTCGCGACGATCCAGTGGGGAACGCTCTACCACATCCCCAACACGAACCTCCTCTTCTACGGCCACCCGGGCGAGCTCATCGACACGTACCCGCACGGCGCGCAGGCGGCCTCGCAGGTCGTCTGCGAGCAGTACGGGATGGCGCCGGACGCGTGGCTTGTCGTCCTCAACTGGTACAGCGGCACGGCCAACCAGCCCAAGATGGCCTGGGTCGCGCAGCAGCGTTGGATCGACGTCGTGCACCTCAACATCCAGGACATTCCCTTCCCCGTCGCCGACTCGCTCACGTCGGGCATCCGCGGCATGATCACCGCGGGCCAGCTCGTCGTGATCGCGGGCGGAAACGGCGTGGCCGGCCTTGGTCCGAACTACCCCATGGAGCTCTCCCGCTACAACGGCCCCGTGGGATCGCTCATCGCAGGCGCCAACGACAACGGCGGCTACACGATCTTCAGCAACCTCAACCCGCACGTCGTCATGGACGGCGGCGACACGCTTGCCGCCTCGCCGAACAGCTATGGGACGACGACCTTCGGCGGCACGAGCAGCGCAAGCCCGCGCACGACGGGCTACGCGGCCGCGCTCCTGCAAGCCGCGCGCGCCTCCGTCGACTGGCGCGACGGTCGGCAGGGAAGCGTGCTCCTCACGGTGCCCGGCGCACCGCCGGCCGCGGGGCCGCTTGCCGACGGCGCGCTCACGGTCGCCGAGCTCCACGAGGTCATCCGCAAGACGGCAAACCCGAATCCGCACGACAGCAAGTGGAACGGCGGAACGGGCGGCTGGTGGGTGCCCCAGCCCGCAAACTCGCCCGCGGCCGTCTACGCCAAGATGGGCTACGGCATGATCAGCGAGCACACGTTCCCGAACGCGCTTGCGGTCCTCACGGGCCAAGCGCCCATGCCGCAGCGGCCCGTCGAGGACGCCTTCTACGCGCTTTCCACGCTCGCGCGGCAGGCGTATTGGGGATAGCGGGAAAGACATTGCGTTGCGAGGAACATGCGCGGCCCGTGTGTAGCGATTTCGGGAAAAAGCTTATTTGATTCACGGCCGCTTGCTTGCCGGGGGTAAGAAATGCGCTTTGGACCGGGTTTCGGAGTATTGTTCGGCGCTATTCTTCTTATAGGCGCGCTTGTGCCGACGGCGGTCGCAGATCATCAAGACGACTGGATTTGCCAGCCCGTTCCGACAACAACCTGGATTTGGTGCGCTAAAGTCTACACCGGAAGCTATTCCGAAATTGGTCTAGCGGATAACTGGGGCTTTGGCGTGCACGTTCTTGAGGCGCGACAAGCCGGTTGGTCGGCCCTGTGGCTCGAAGCGTGGTCTCACGGTAGCTGCTATGCGCTCTGGACGGATGATTCGCGGCCGCAAGACATGGTTCCAAGTTGCGATGGCGATCTTGGGACCTTGGAGCGAACGCTCAGAGACGCACTTGATCTCGTGGAGGACAATCTTTGAGCCGATCCGCGGGCTGGATGACGATCGCCGTCGCACTTGCCCTTCCCTCGCTCATTCTCGCCGCCGCGTCTCAAGTTGACCTTGGTCCCCAAGAGTTGCCCAGTCTGGTCGAGAGCCGCGATTCGACGACTTGCACGCTCGTCCTTGGCACCCCGGGTGGCACGACGACGAAGGGACAGTGCCGGCTGCCGGAGATTCAGAATCCTTCAGATCGATCCAAGGTTCTGCCGGCGGAAGGGGCCGTTCGTTTGGAATGGAAACCGAACCATGCGTTCAACGACCGGCTGGCGTTGGTGTTCGTGGCCGGCGAATACAAGGGGCTCGGCCAGAGCAGGGTCGTCGAAAGGGTGGAAGGAACGGCACCTTTCTTCGAAGCGCGCGTGCCTCTTGGCGCGGAAGCCGTCTACGCCCGCGAGAGTTCCAGCGGCATCGTCGTCGATCAGCAGGTGACGATGGTTCTTGTGCGGCAAGTTCCGCGATGATCCGGTCGTCCGCCTGAATATGCAGATTTAAGTGACGGCGACAAGTTGGCCCGCCGTGCGCTCGCACCTCCCGCTCGTCGGCCTCGCGCTCCTTCTCCTTGCCGGATGCGCCGTTCCGCAGGACGACCGCCCGCGCGAGGAACCGCCGCCCGGCGAGAAGGCGACGTTCCCTGAGGGCATCTATTACCGCACGCCTTTGACCGCTTCCCCTGCCGCCGCGCTCTCGCGCATCGGCGGCGGCGCGCCCGGCGCCACGCTTCCCCCCGGCGGCTTTGATCTGCGCCCCGACCTTCTCGTGAGCCCTCATCCCGAAGGGCTTCTCCTCGTCGACGCGCGCGGCCGCGCCACCGTGCTTCCCGTGCCGGGCCTCCACGCGATCGCGCGCCCCTCCCTCTCGCCCGACGGGACCCGCGCGCTCGTTCAAGCCACGACGATCGAGCCGCGCGGAGGCCCGTCGCAGAACCTCGACGTCTTCGTCGTGAACCTCTCCACGGGCGCCTTCGAGCGGGTGAGCGACGCGCCGGAGAACGACGAGTCGCCCGAATGGTTCCCCGACGGCACGCGCGTCGCTTACTCCACCTTCTCGCCCGAGACGGGCGTCACGCTGCGCGTGCGCGATCTTGCCGCGCGCCGCGAGGTGCTCGCCGTGCCTGACGCGGGCGCGATCCACCTTGCCGTCTCGCGCGACGGCGCGCGCGTCCTCGAGCCCGGCCGAGCGCGCATCTTGAACGCCTCCACCGGCGAGATCCTCGCGGATCTGCGCGCAGCCCTCGTCGCCGCGGCCGCGCAGGCGGGCTACGTGCCCGACGAGCGGTTCCAGGGCCAAGCCAACCGCGGCACGTTCCCCCTCGACGGCGACTTTTCGCCCGACGGGCGGTTCCTCGTGTTCGACGGCGCGGTACGGCGCGGCGCCGAGCACGGCGTCGTGCTGTTCCGCGTCGCCGCAGACGGCTCGGGGTTCGAGGTCCTCACGCCGCTTCTTCCCGCCGACCCGTCGTTCTCGAACGGCCACAACTACAGCCAGACGAACCCGCGGTGGATCTAGCCGCGCGGGCGCCCTTCGCGTTGCGATGAATGTTCATCGCAGGGCGGGCGCGCTTCCCTCCGCCCGCCTGCCACGCGCGCCAAAGCCTTCAAGTGCCGGGGGCTTTCTCGAAGCGCCGTTGCCCGGAATCGAACCGCTCGAGGAGGCCATCCGCTCGGCGCCCGCGCAGCCGGGCGTCTACCTCATGCGGGGTGAGGACGGCGAGGTCCTCTACGTGGGCAAGGCCGTCCGCTTGAAGGACCGCCTCCGCAGCTACCGCGACGAGCCGGACCCGCGCAAGCGCGAGATGCTCGCGCGCGTGGCAAGCGTGGAGGTCATCCTCTCGGGAAGCGACAAGGAGGCGTGGATCCTCGAGTCCAACCTCATCAAGCGCCACCGGCCGCGCTACAACGTGATCCTCTCCGACGACAAGAAGTACCCGTACATCAAGGTCACAAACGAGCCGTACCCGCGCATCTTCGTCACGCGCACGATCCTTCCCGACGGCGCGCGGTACTTCGGCCCGTTCCCGGACGCGGGCCCCGCGCGGCAGGTCCTCGAGTACGCGCGCGACGCGTTCCGCATCCGCGACTGCCGCAAGCTCCCCAAACGCCGGTGCATCAACTTCGAGATCGGCATCTGCACGGCGCCGTGCGAGGGCCTCGTCACGCAGGATGCGTACGCGGCGCAGGTGGAGGCGGCCACGCGCTTCCTCGCCGGCGACACGCGCGAGATCGAGCGGCGGCTTTCCCGCGAGATGGAGGAGGCCTCCGCGGCGCAGGAGTTCGAGCGCGCCGCCCGCGCGCGCGACATGCTTTCCAACATCGACGCCACGATGGAGCGGCAGGCCCTCTTCTCGGTGCGATTGGAGGATCGCGACGCCGTGGGCTTTGTCTCGCAGGCGCGCGACGAGGGGGACTGGTGCGCGGGCGTCGTGCTGCCCTCGCGGGCGGGCCGTGTCGTGGGGCGGGAGGAGTTCACGTTCTCTCGGCCGCTGTCGGGCGATGCGCTCCTGCAGTTCCTCGCGCGCTACTACGACGACATTCCCGTTCCGCCCGGCGAGGTCCTCCTGCCCGAGCTTCCCGAGGGGCACGGGGCGCTCGCGAGGGCGCTTTCGGAGAAGCGGGGCAAGCCCGTGTCGTTTGCCGTTCCCGAGCGGGGCGAGTGGGCGAGGCTGCGGCGCCTGGCGCAGCAGAACGCGGAGCTTGCGCTTGCCACGCACCTGTCGCGCCGCGGCGAGTCGCAGCGGCTCTCGGGCGAGGTGTCCGCCGCGCTCTCGCTTGCGCGGCCCGTCCGCCGCGTGCACGGCTTCGACGTCTCGCACCTTGCGGGAACGGAGGTCGTGGCCGCGCGCGTGGCCTTCCGCGACGGCATCCCGGAGAAGGACGCGTACCGGCGGTTCAAGCTGCGACAGGACCGAAACGACGACTTCGCGGCGCTGCGCGAGGCGGTGCTGCGCGCGTATCGCGCCGAGGAGCTCCCCGACCTCGTCCTCGTGGACGGCGGCGTGGGGCAGCTTCGCGCGGCCGTCCAGGCCTTCGAGGAGCTCGGGGTTCCGGGCGCGCCGTTGTGCGCGCTTGCCAAGCGCGAGGAGCTCGTGTTCGTCCCGGCGCGGCGGGAGCCGCTTCGGCTTCCCGAGGACGGAGGCGCGCTTCGCCTGCTCATGCGCGTGCGGGACGAGGCGCACCGGTTCGCCGTCTCGTACCAGCGCGTCCGCCGGTCCCGCTCGATCTCCGAGAGCCCGCTCGACGCCGTGCGGGGCCTTGGCCCCAAGCGCAAGCGGGCGCTCCTTGCCGCCTTCAACGGCGTGGAGGCGATCCTCGCCGCGCCGCCCGAGCGCGTGGCGGCCGTGGTGGGGCCCGAGCTTGCCCGCCGGATCCGCGAGGTGCTCGCGCCGGCCAGGGACGCGTGAGCGAGGCCCTTCACGCCGGTCCGGCAAGCGGAACCGAGAACGAGAAGACGGAGCCCCTGCCGCGTCCCGCGCTCTCCGCCCACGCGCGCCCGCCGTGGAGCTCGACGAGGCCGCGGCTGATGTAGAGCCCAAGGCCCGTCCCGGGCGGGTCGAGCTCGGTGCGGTCGTGCACCTGCGAGAAGGGCTCGAACAGGCGCGGCAGGAGCGACGGATCGATGCCGATGCCCGTGTCGCGAACGAAGGCGATGGCGTGGCCGTCGTCGAGGCGCACGCCAAGCTCGACCCGTCCGCCGCTTCGCGTGAACTTGAGCGCGTTGGCGACGAGGTTGACGAGGACCTGCGTGAGCCGCTTGGTGTCCGCCTCCACGATCGCCGCGGGAGACCGGCGGACGACAAACGTGATCCCGGCCCGCCGCGCGGGCTCGCGGAACGATTCGGCCGCCTGCGCGACGAGGTGGGTGAGGTCCACGGGACGGCGCTCAAGCCCGAGGCGGTTTGCCTGCAGGCGCGCGGCTTCGAGCATGTCCTGCACGAGCTGGTCCAGGCGCCGGACGTTGCGGTCGAGGATCTCGAGCGCGCGCGTCTGCTTGCTCGAGAGGGGCCCGGTGACGCCGCTTTGCAGGAGGTCGATCTGCAGGCGGATGGGCGTCAACGGGGTGTTGAGCTCGTGCGCCGCCGTGTTCACGAGGCGGGAGCGGACGCTGTCCACCTCCCGCAGGCGCGCAAGCTCGCGGTCGCGGGCTTGGGCGGCCTCGCGCTGGCTTTCCGCGGCCTTGAGATCGGTGATGTCCCGCGTGAAGCAGCGCGTGTGGAGGAATTCGCCGTTCTCGAAGCGCGCGTTCGTGTTGATCACGACGTGGCGGATGGAGCCGTCCTTGGCGCGCAGGCGCGCCTCCACGCCTTCGAGGACCTCGCCGGCGCGCAGCCGGCGAAGGATGTCCGCGATGACGTCCTGGTCGACGTGGAACTCCGCGATGTTCTGCCCCACGTATTCCTCCTTCGCGTAGCCGAGCATGGCAAGCTCGGCGCGGTTGGCCCATAGGATGACGCCGTCGGAGTTCACCCAGTGGAGCCCCAGCGGCGCGTTCTCGAAGAAGTCGCTGAGGGTGGCCTCGCTTGCGCGCAGCGCCTCGTCGGCGCGCGTGCGAACGATCGCGAAGGCGACGTGGTTGGCGATCGTCTGCACCAAGCGCGTCTCGTCGTCGTCGACGTCGTGGGGCCCTTCGCGGTACACCATGAACTTGCCCAGAAGCTCGCCCTGGTTCCGAAGCGGGATGAACGCGAGCGAGCGGATGCTCTCCCGCGCAAACAGCGGGCCGTAGGAGGCAAGGGCGGGATCGGCCTGAACGTCGGGCACGAACAGCGGCTTGGGGTCGGGATCGTCGCGGTTCCACGGCGAGTGGCCTTCGACGGCGGCCCGGTATTCGGTCGAGATGCCGCGCCAGGCAACGAAGCGCATGACGCCGCCCTCGTCGTACAGGAGGATCGAGAACCGGTTCTCCCCGAGCGTCTCTTGCAAGCACGCGAAGGCGGCCTCGTAGACCTGGGGCAGCGTCCGCGCGCGGCCGAGCTCGTCCGTGAGGCGGTGGATGGCCGTGAGCTCCCGGATGCGGCGCTCGAGAGCGGCCTCGGCGGCTTTGCGCGTGGACATGTCGCGCTTGATCCCGACGTGGCAGACGGGCCGTCCCTCCTCGTCGGTGAGCGTGAAGGCGGACAGCTCGACGGGCACCGTCCGCCCGTCGCGGGTGCGGCTTTGGACCTCGCCCCGGAAGCGCCCCGTGGTTCGCAGGCATTCGACGACGCGGGCGAAGGTTTCCTCGCCCAGGTGGATCGAGGGGGTCCGTTGCGCGAGGTCCTCGTCGTTCCATCCCAGAAGCGTCCGGTGCGCGGCGTTCTGCTCGAGGTAGCGGCCCTCGAGGTCGACGATGGCGATGCCGTCGCTCGAGGCGCGGAAGATCTCGCGGTACAGGGAGAGCGCCTCCTCCGACCGGCGGCGCTCGGTCGCGTCCTCAAGGTGCACGACGATCGGCCGCGATCCCCGGTCGCCCGGGAGGGCGGCGGCCGTGAGGTCGGCGTCGACGTCGCGCCCGAGGCCGTCCAGGCGCGCCCGCAGCGATCCCGAGGCGATCTCGCCGCTTGCCAGGCGCCGGAGGAGCTCGCGGACGGCGGGCCGGTCCCCCGGCTTCACGGCGTCCTCGAACGCGGTGCCCAGGCACGCTTCGGGGCGGGCGCAGAGGTAGTCGCACAGCGCGCGGTTCACGTGGACCACGCGGCCCCGTTCGTCCAGGAGGGCGGCCCCGCCCGGCATGGAGGCAAGGAGCGCGCGGAACCGCGCTTCGGCCGGGGGGAGCTCGGCGCGCAGCGAAAGGGCGGTCGTGCTGGGGCTCTTGGCGCTGCCTTGCCCAGGGTTCATGACGAAAGTCGGGTAGTCCGGTGGGCCGGCGTAAGCTTCCGTCCGTTCGTCCGGGACGAACGCCACCTATTTGAGGGGCAAGGCCACGGTGAAGGTGGCCCCTTGGTTTGGGCCCTCGCTCTCGCAGGCGATCGTGCCGCCGTGAAGCTCCACGATGCCGCGGCTGATGTAGAGGCCAAGGCCCGTCCCAGCGCGGCCGGGGCCCTCGGCTTCCCCCACCTGCGTGAAGGGCTGGAAGAGCTTCGGGAGGTCCTCCGGAGACACGCCACGCCCGTTGTCGGCAACGCGGACCACGGCCCGGCCGTCCTCCACCAGGGCGCGAAGCTCGATCTTGCCGCCGGCCGGCGTGAACTTGACCGCGTTTCCAAGGAGGTTGTAGAGGACCTGGAGGATGCGCTTTGCGTCCACCTCCGCCCACAGGCCGCGCGGGGCGTTGCACGACAGGCGGACGCCGGCCTTGCGCGCGGGCTCCTCGAAGGCCTCCGCCGCCTCGCGAACGAGCGCCGAGAGATCCGTGCGGTCCTTTTGGATCGTCATGCGCCCGGAGCTCACGCGGGTGACGTCCAGAAGCTCGGCGACGAGCTGCGTGAGGCGCGTGACGTTGCGGTCGAGGATGTCGAGCGCTCGCCGCTCGCCGGCCGGAAGGGTGGTCGCGAGGCGCTCCCGGAGGAGGTCGAGCTGCAGGCGGATGGGCGTAAGCGGCGTGCCGAGCTCGTGGGCCGCCGTGTTGAGGAAGCGCGTCTTGGCCGCATCGAGCTCCTGCAGCTGCGCGAGCGCGCGCCGGCGCTCCTCCTCCGCGCGCATGCGGTCCGTGATGTCGCGCGAGACGGCGATCGTGCGGTCCACCTCGCCGGTGGTCGGGCTGCGCAGCGTCCGGTGCGTGGTCTCGAGCCACACGAAGGAGCCGTCCTTGCGCCGGTATCGGAACGCAAGCGTGTACATCTCCGGGATCTCGCTTGCGATCTCGTGCATCTGCGAGACGATGCGCAGGTCGTCCGGATGGAAGAGCTCGCGGCGCGGGCGCCCGAGGAGCTCCGAGGGCTCGTAACCCAGGAGCTGCCGGCAGGCGGGCGACACGTACAGGCAGGTGCCGTCGCGGTCGTGGAGCGTGATCATGTCCGTCGCGTTCTCGGCCAGGAGGCGAAGATGCTCCTCGTTCTCCGCGATCCGTCGCTCGAGGCTCCGCCGCGCCGTGACGTCGCGGAAGCTCCACACGCGCCCCACCGCGACGCCGCCCACGCGCTGCGGGTGCGAGTACTGCTCGAAGAGGCGGCCGTCCCGAAGCTCCACGAAGTCGAGGCTCTCGGCCTCGGGCTGCCCGTCGATCGCGGCCACGCGCCGCACGTAGCCGCCCGGATCGGCGACCTGGGAGAGCGTCGCGGCGAGCACGCGGTCGGCCCGACGGGTCGCGAGCGCCTCTCGCGCCACATGCCACATGGAGACGTACTTCGAGTTGTGGGCCGTGATCCGCCCTTCCCGGTCCACGACCACGATGCCCTCCTCGGTCGCCTCCAACGTGGCCGAGAGCACGGAGAGCATCTCGCGCACCTCGCGGTCGTTGCGCTCGCGCTCGACCACGCGGCCAAGGAGAACGGCCACGTTGGCCAGGATGTCGAGGAGCTGCGGGTCCGGGTCCGCGGGCGCCTCGTTGAAGAACTCGAGCACGGCCTCGACCTCGTTGTCCACGAGGATGGGGAACGCGAAACCCCCGCCAAGGCCGCACGCGCGCGCGGCGGCGGCGCGCGGGAAGTTCGCGTCGCGCGAGACGTCCACGATCCACAGGGGACGCGCGGAGGCGAGGACGCGGCCGGGAAGCCCGATCCCGCGGGCAAGAGGCGTCGCCATGGTCGCGTCCCGGAATGCGCGATAGGCGCTCGGATCGGCCGGATGCCAGACGTCGGAAGGCTCCATGCGGTCGCCCGCGCGCACGTAGAGGTGGCCCAGCGGCCAGCCCGAGAACGTGCACAGCTCGCGCAGCGCGACGCGCGCGGCTTCGGCAAGCGTCTTCGATTCGTTGGCCGCGATGGCAACGGTCCGGAACGCCTGCACGAGCGCGCTCTCGCGGCGCAGCGCCTCCTCCACGCGCCTCCGGGCCGTGACGTCGCGGGTCACCGTCACGCTGCCCGCATAGGAGCCGTCGGCTTCGCGCAGCACGCGCGAGACGGCTTCCACCCAGACGTAGTGCCCGTCGCGGTGGCGCGCGCGGATCTGGACGGGCTGCGGATCGGGCTCCAGGGTGCCGGGCTGCACGTGCGAGCGCAGGACCTCCGCCACGATCGGCAGATCGTCCGGGTGCACGAAGTCGCGACCCGTTCGGCCCACCAGCTCCTCGGGCTTGAATCCAAGGAGCGCTTCCACCGACGGCGAGACGAAAACGACGCGACCCTGCGCGTCGCTGCGCGAGATCACGTCGCGGGCGTGCTCCGCCAGGAACTTGTAGTTCGCGAGGTCCGCGGCGGGATCGGCCGCCGGTCGGCGGGCCTCGGGCTCCCGGGGTCGGACGGCGGTCGACGGCGCGCTCATGAGCGGCAGGTCAGGACCCGTCCAGCCGATAATCGTTTTGGCCTCCTGTCCGTGCGCGGGCACGGTCCGAGGGCCTTGCCGGGCATCGGGAGCCGCTACGGGAGCTCGGCCAGGCGCAGCGTCCGCTCGGCCTGTGCGACAAGAGGCCGATCGATCATGCGTCCGTCCACGACAACCACGCCGCCCTCTTCCACGCCCCCGGCGCGAGCGGCCTCCGAGACCTTGCGAGCCCACGCGACCTCGTCGGGCGAGGGAGCAAGGGCGCGGTGCACGATCTCCACCTGCCGGGGATGGATCACCTGCTTGCCCCGGTAGCCCAGGCGCGCGCCCTCGCGCGCGTCCCGCTCGAGCCCGGCGTCGTCCTGGAAGTCGACGAACACTTGGTCCACGGCCTCCACGCCCGCGGCCGCGGCGGCGGCCACGACGAGGCTTCGCGCGAAGAGGACCTCGGTTCCCTCGCGCGTCCGGCGCGCGCCCACGTTTGCGGCGTAGTCCTCCGCGCCAAACGCCACCGCGGCGACGCGCCGGCTTGCTTGCGCAAGCGCGGGGGCGTCGAGGACGCCGCGCGCGGTCTCGAAGAGAAGCAGCAGGCGCGCCGGGCAGCCCGCCTGCGTGAGCGCGCGGTCCACGGCCTCGACCTCTTCTGCGCGCTCGACCTTGGGAAGCACGACAAGCTCGGGCATGGCCTGCGCAAGAGCGGCAAGGTCGGCGCGGGCAAGCGCGCCCCACGCGTTGATCCGAACGCCGCGCTCGGTGCGGCCGGACTTGGAGTGCGCAAGCGCCCGGGCGACGGCTTCGCGGGCGGCTTGCTTGTCCGCGGGCGCCACGCCGTCCTCGAGATCGGCGACTGCAACGTCGGCGGGGCCCGAAAGCGCCTTCTCCCACCGGTCGGCGCGCGTGCCCGGCGTGAAGAGGAGGGTCCGTCGCGGGCGCCACGCGTCCGCTTCGCGGCGGTCGGTCATGCGGCGGCCTCGGCCTTCTCGGGGTGGCGGACCTGCACGAGGGCCGTCCGCGTGAACCGGCAGACGACCTCGCCGCCCTGGTTGAAGACCGAGTGCTCCATCTCGACGAGGCCGCGGTCGGGCTTCGACGTGCGTCGCATGGACAGCACTTTCGTCTGCACGCGGAGGGTGTCTCCGTGGAACACGGGTTTGGGGTGCTCGACCTTCGCGTACCCGAGGTTGGCCACGAGCGTGCCCTCGGTCGTGTCGCGCACGCTGATGCCCACGGCAAGGGCAAGCGTAAGGAGGCCGTTCACGAGACGCCGGCCAAAGGGCGTGCCGCGCGCGTACTCCTCGTCGAGATGCAGCGGCTGCGTATTCAGCGTGAGGCTGCAGAACAGCACGTTGTCGGCCTCCGTGATCGTGCGGCGCAGCGCGTGCTCGATGACCTCGCCCACGCGGAAGTCCTCGTAGTGCCGGCCGGGCATCGTGGCCTCAATCGCGTGGCCGCAGAAAAAGGCCTCGGAACGCGATGCGGATCCCCTAGACGTCGACCGTGACCAGGACCGTGCGTGAGGCGACGACCCGCGTCTCGTCGTACCACGTCGCGCGGATCTCGACGGTCTGCCCCGCGAAGGCCGTGAGGTTCACGGGCTGACCGAAGGCGTCGCCGCCATACCCGTCCACGGCCTCGCTTGCGACCTCGGCGCCGTTCACGAAAACGACGACCCGCTCGCCGCCCTGCGCGCTCGTGGAAGATGCCCCCACGCCCTCCGAGCCGCCCGCGGACGTGCTGGCCAAGGCGGGCGCCGGGACCGGGAACGTTCCGGACAGGGCGGCGACCAGGGCACTTGGAAGGCTGTCCCGGAACCAGGCGGGAAGCTGGGGCAAGCGCGGCTCCCAAGGCAAACCCGCGTTTCCAGCCTGCGGCAGGGCCGCCGGCAACACCTGCAACCCCTTGAGGCCCGGGCGCTCGGGGGATTCGGCCGGCGCGTCGGCGATCCAGTGGTCGCTGCCGTCCAGGCGCGCGGTCGCGTAGTAGATGCCGGCCTGCGCGGGCATCGTCGTCTTGGCGGGACAATCGAAGCCGGCGCTAAGCCCTCCCGTGCCGCTGTCGGAGCGGGTCGTGCAGGGCGCGGTGCCGACGAGGGTTCCGTCGGCCGACCAGATGTGCCACGTGAACGTGCTTGCGCCGATCGTGACGAGACCCGAAGCCGCCGAGCTGAAGCGCGAGCGCAGCGTCACGGGCTCGCCGCCCACGAACTTGGGCTTGGCATCCCCGGCCGCCGCGGTCGCGATCGCGCCCGCTTCGTTGTGGGCAAACGCCGGGTTGAGGTCGCTGAAGATCGTGATCCCGCCCCGGATGGCTCCGCTTGGAACGGGGAAGGGGCCGTCCATGTCGTCGCAACGGTCGCCAAGGCCGTCCCCGTCGGAGTCCCGCTGGGCCGGGTTGAAGACGAACGGGCAGTTGTCCTCCCCGTCGGGCACCTGGTCGCCGTCGGCGTCGCCGGGCGTGGGCAGGCCGTAGCGGACGGTCCCCTCCACGACGACGGCGCTTGCGTCCACGATTGCGCCGTTTGCCGGGCTTGTGATCGTCATGGACGGCGGCGCCCGCCGGATGCCGTTTTCGGGCGTGAAGGTCGCGGGCTCCTCGGGCAGGAGGAGTCCGTCGTCGGGCTGCGGGCAGTCCTCGGGCTCGCCCGTCCACGACGCGTAGTAGTGGTCGGCCGGGTGCTGGATCTGGAACTGCCCGCCGGGGCCGTTGCGGTGGTTGGCGACGAGGGGTTGGGGCAGGAGGAACTGGCTCATGCGAAGCGCGAAGGCCTCCACGTCGAGGGTCGAGACGCACTTGTTGTGCGGCTGGTTCGTGTACGCCATGATGTCGTGGACCGGGACGGCGGCCGCCGTGTGGTCGAGCGCGTCGCCGACGTGGCCCACGCTCAAGCAGTGGCCCACCTCATGGGCGACAAGGTCGAAGAGCTGGAAGAAGTCGAAACCCCCGGGGATGGGGTCGATGGCGCCGTTCACGGCGTAGCACGTCGTGCCGCCGCCGCGGCAGGACTCGACGTACGTTCCCCCGTGGCCGTGGTGGCCGTCGAAGCCGGGCAGCGACTGCCACACCGGAAGCGGGGCAAGGGGGTTGGCTCCCTTGCAGGGACCCCTCAGACCGAAGGGATCGATGCCGATGCCGGCGCCGCCGACGGGATTCGTGACGACCACGACGATCTCGGGGTCCCAAAGCGGGTGCGTCGTGAACCGGTCGTCGTCGAGGAAGATGTTGAACTCGACGCCAAGGAGCCAATCGAGCCCCATCTGGGGCGCGAGATGGTGGATTCCGTCCCGCCACATCTCGACGGCCTGGCGCATGACGCGCAGGTCCCGTTCCGGGTAGGGGGTCACGGGCGTCGTGAGGAGCACGTCGATGATGGGGGTGTCGAGGAAGTTCAGGTTCGTGCGCATGTGGTAGCAGTCGTCCGTGAAGCGGGGACCCGAGGTGGAGGCGCCGCTGCAGCCCGCCGGGATGTTCCCGAGCCCAAAGTGCGGACCCATGCCGGGCTTGCTTTCGACCAGGGGTAGGACCGAGCCAAACGACGCGACGCAGGCGATTGCGACGCACAGGGGAAGCGCGCGACCGGAAGACGACATCGTAGCAGCCTCGCTTGGCGGCACCCGGCCGCCCGCCTCCCCATGGCCCGGAACCTTTTAAGGCATTCCCGGTCACCGCAGCTACAATTTCGTGTCGAAGCACCGGTTTCAGTCGATCCACTGGATACCCTCGCGCAAATCGATACTTTCACCGACCCCTGGCCTCTACGGCAAAGTACGGCCGGCTCGCTGGCCGGAGTCAGCCCTCGCCGCCAACAGGGGCAAGCGCCCCCGGCGGAAGCGCTCAGGTGAACGACATGCAACAGCAAGCACAGGACCTTGGGCCCCACGTGAAGGAACTCGCGCGGGCGCTCACCGGAAAGCTCACGGAAGCCGAAGTGGCCGCGGAGCTCGCAAAGTACCTCGACTACGGGATCCCCCTGACCCAGGCCAAGCGGGACATGCTGCGCAACCACGGCGCCGTGGCCGGTCCCAAGAAGGTGTCCGAGATCACGACGGGCGACGGCTCGGTCGACCTCGTCTGCCGCGTCGTCACGGTGAACCCCAAGGAGATCACGGTGCGCGGCGAGAAGAAGACCATCTTCTACGGCCTCCTTGGCGACGAGACCGGAACGATCCCTTACACGGCCTGGAACGACCTCAAGCTCGCCAAGGGACAGAACCTCCGCATCCGCAACGCCTACGTGACGCAATGGCGCGACGCGCCGCAGCTCAACCTCGGCGACCGCGCGTCGATCGAGCCCCACGCGGGCGAGATCGCGCTCGTGCCCCTCCCGCCGCGCGCTCCCGGCGCCGCGCCCGAGAGTTACGCCGCCTCCACGAAGACCGTCGGCGAGCTTCGCGGCGGCCTCAACGCCGTCACCGTCACGGCGCGCGTCACGCGGCTCGAGCAGCGCCAGGTGGGCGAGGACAAGAAGACCATCTGGAGCGGCGAGATGGGCGACGCCACGGGCAAGGTCCGCTTCACGGCGTGGAAGGACTTTGGCCTTGCCCTCGACGGCGTCTACCGCCTCGCGAACGCCTACGTCAAGGCCTGGCGCGGGCTTCCCGATCTCAACCTTGGCGACTCCGCTGTCGTGGAGCGCCTGCCCGCCGACGCGCTTCCGCCGGCAAGCGAGATCGCCTCGCGCGTGGTGCCCATCCACGAGCTCACGCGCGTCGGCGGCGGCACGGACGTGCGCGTGAAGGGCGCCGTCGTCGAGGTGAAGCCGGGCTCCGGCCTCATCCTGCGCTGCCCGGAGTGCACGCGCGTTCTGCAGAAGCGCGAATGCCGCGAGCACGGCAAGGTCGAGGGAATCCCAGACCTTCGCGTGAAGGCCGTCCTCGACGACGGCACGGGCGCGCTCACCTGCTTTTTGGGCAAGGACGTCACGGAGAAGCTCCTCGACAAGACGCTGGAGCAGTGCCAGGCGCTGGCCAAGGAGGCCATGAGCCAAGACGTCGTGCAGGAGGAGATCGAGGCGCGCGTCGGCGGACGCACGCTCGAGGTGCGCGGCAACGCGACAAGCGACGACTTCGGGCTCATGATGATCGCCACGCGCGCGCAGCTTGCCGCGTCGGCAAGCGTCGTTCCCGAGGCGGAAGCTCTGCTCGAGACGCTCCAGTCGGAGGTGGCCTAGATGGCGCTCTCCCGCGAGGTCGCCTGGCGCGTGTTCGCGCAGGAGTTCAACGCCTCCTCGTCCAGCCACACGCCCGACGCCGGCGAGCGGTCGCCCACGTACGTGGTGTCGCCGCTGGGCGCGCGGGTGAACCGCCTCTTCCTCGTGGGCGTGCTCACGAGCGTCGAGCGACTGGGCCAGAACGGCGAGGTGCTCCGCGCGAGGGTCTCCGACCCGACGGGGAGCTTCAACCTCTACGCGGGCCAGTACCAGCCCGCGGCCGCGCGCGCCCTCTCCGAGATGCAGCCGCCGCTTCTCGTGGCCGTCTCGGGCAAGAGCCGGCTGTACACGCCCGAATCGGGCGTCGCCCTGGCAAGCGTGCGCCCGGAATCGATCCGTCCCGTTCCCAAGGAGGAGCGCGACCGGTGGGTCCTCGAGACGGTGAAGCTCACGCGTCAGCGCATCGCGGCCCTCGAGGAGGCCCTCGCGATGTCCGAGCCCACGGCCGACAAGCTCGTCGATCTCGGCTACCCGGGCGACCTTGCCGAAGGCGTCGTCTTTGCCGCCCGCGAGTACGGTCCGCAGGAGCTCGTCCGCTGGAAGCAGATGCTCGCGGACGCTCTGTGCGTCCTCTTGGGTAGGACGCCCGAGCGCGCGGAGGAGCCTTCCCCGCCGGCTCGCCTTGCGACCGTCGCCGCCCGCGAGGCAAGCGCCGCGTCGGACCCGGCGGTCGTGTCCGTGGCCGAGGAGGTCGTCGTCGGGGCCAAGGACGACGGGCGAGAGCGCAACCAGGACCTCGTCTCGGAGCTCGTGGTCGGGCTTGACGAGGGCAAGGGGGCGCCCTGGGAGGGGATCGTGGCGCAGGCTGCAAAGTCCGGCCTGGACGAGGAGGGCGTCGAGGAAGCCATCAACGCGCTCCTTGACAAGGGCATCCTCTACGAGCCGGTCCTGGGGCGTCTCAAGCGCACGTAGCGGCCTGGACGGGCTCGAACCGGGGGCGGTTCCAGACGCCCCCGGTTGCTCAAATCGTCTTAAATCGGTATATTGAAACCTTTTAGCTAATTTTCCCCTGGGGAGCCGCCGTGCGAATCGAGCACGCTGTGAGGAAAAAGCTTATCTTTCAAACCGTCCAGGGATTGGCTGTGACCGAGCCGACGAAGGCGATCTTCCGGACCGAGCACCGCGCCGAGACGTTCGCGCGACGCTTTGGAAAGGGATTCGAGGTGGCGATCCAGCCGCTGCAGACCCCCACCGGTCCGGCCTTCGAGGTCCTTGTCACCTACCTGGCGGCCGAGAGGGCCGCAGCGGCCGACGGCCTGGCGAAAGACGAATAAAGTCGTTCCGGCTTTCCAACCGCGATGTCTGCCAGCCGACGGACGAGCCGGCCCGTTTCCACGTCGTCGCCCAAGGCGCGAAGCTGGAAGGCGAAGGCCCTGGCCATCGGCATCGTCCTCCTTTTCTTCGGGACGGCCGCCATCGCGCTCGTCACGGGCGGTGGACAGGGCTAGACGCTTAGCCGGGCGGCCGCAGCGCCGCCGCGTAGGACGTGATGTCCGACGAGAGCGTCCAAGCGATGCGACCGCAGCTTGAGACGGGCGTTCCGAGCACGGGATCCCGGACCTGGCCTGGCGAGAGAAGCTCGATCGTGGCCGTCCACTCGCCCGTGCCCGCCAGGCTCGTGTGCTGGGCCGCGAGGGCCGCATGCGCCTGGGCTTCGGTGGCCCCTGGTGCCGCGTTCACGTTCGGGACCGCGGCGATGCCGTCCACGACCACCCGAAGGGTTCCGGTGTCTCCCGTCTCCGACTTGGTCGAGAGGGTCGGCGGGCCCTCGACGGTGAGACGGGCGCTGCCGGGGGTGGGCGTGAGGG
>DATLFM010000103.1 GCA_035541015.1 Candidatus Thermoplasmatota archaeon | reverse complement strand
GCCGCCGGCCGAGGCTCCGCCGCCGATCCTTACCCCCCAAGAGTCGGCCCGCCGGATCGAGATGATCCACGACCGCAAGGAGAAGCTCAACGACGACGCCAACCGGCACCGCGACCTTCGCGACCGGCTGAACGACGAGACGAAGAAGCACGCGCAGCGCCGCGACGAGCTCAACGGGCAGGTGCGCGGCCTTATCGACCGCGCCAACCAGCATCGGCAGCGGCGCGACGAGCTCAACGTGCAGGTGCGCGAGGCGAAGGTCAAGCGCGACGAGCTCAACAAGGTCGCAAACGAGAAGGCCGAGGCGTTGAACGCGCTCAAGCGCGACCGCCTGCCCCGCGGCGACGGCGTGCCGCTCTCGAAGCTGAAGGCGCAACTGAAGAAGCTCGAATACGACCACATGACAAAGGCGCTCACGCCGGCCAAGGAGAAGGCCCTCATGGAGGAGATGAGCGCCCTCCAGAAGCAGATCAACGAGAAGGAGAAGTCCTACGAGAAGGACAACACGGTGAAGGCCGCCTACGAGGAGATGAAGACGGCCAAGGAGGCCGCGGAGAAGCAGCACCGGCACGTGACCGAGCTGGCAAACGCGGCCCAGGAGCAGCACGACAGCATGGTCAAGCTGTTCGAGGAGGCCGACGGCATCCGCAAGCTTGCCGACGCGGCCCAGGAGCAGTTCGTCAAGGCCAAGACCGAGGCCGACAAGATCCACAACGAGTACATCGCGATGGTCAACCAGATTCGCGATTACGAGAAGCAGATCATCGGGCTTCGCGCCGACGCGAAGAAGGTCCGGCAGGAGCGCGGCGAGGTCGAGGCGAAGGCCGCCGCCGACACGATCATGGACAAGCTCAAGAAAGGCGGCAAGCTGTCCACGGAAGACCTCCTCATCCTGCAGAAGAGCGGCGAGGGCGAGTAGTCCCGCCGGCGCGTTTCACAACCGTTATAGCGCGGGCTTCGCCATTCCAAACGGGGATGCACGTGCAGCGTTCGCAAGTGGCCAGTTTCTACCAGGCGCAGGGCTACAAGGTCACCGAGCGGCCCTCGCTCATCGGCGCCTCCGGCGCCGTCTACACGCCCGACCTTCTCCTCGTCAAGGACCGCACGGTCGCGGTCTTCGTCGTTCCCGGCCGCGTCACGGGCGAGCTCGTGAGCAAGGAGCGCATGGCGGCCAAGGACCTCCGCGTGGACGCGGTCGTCGTGGCCGAAGCCTTCGACGAGGAGGCTTTCGAGCGGGCGCGCCACTACGAGATCACGCTTCTTGAGCCCGACGAGGTGGGCCTTCGCGTGGCGCAGGCCCCATTGCCCGTCGCCGAGGAGCCCGCCGCGCCCGTGGAGCTCGCCCCGCCGGCACCGCTTGCGCCCGAACCGCTTCCGCTTTCCGCCTTCGAGCCTCCCCCCGCGCCCGAGAGCGCGCCGGCCCCGCCGGAGCCCCGGCGCATCGACCCGCTGAGCAACGAGTTTCTCCTGCACGATCCGGGCGTCCGAGGAACCGCGGACCGGTTGGCCGACGTGCAACGCGCCATCCGGGAGGGGCGGACCTTCGAGCGCACCACGCTCCGGGAGAAGACTCCCGCGCCCGCGCTTGAGCCCTCGCCGCTTCCCTACCGCTCCGCCTGGCTTGCGAGCCTGGCCGAACGCGGCTTTCTGAACCGAACGCTCAAGTAGGCCCGCTCCCGTTGGGCCGCGTGGAGCCCTCCGACCACCGCCTGGTCACCTTCGACCTCGACGGCACGCTCTTGGAGGGCACCGTCTTCCAGGCGCTCTCGCGCGGAGCCGGCGTGTACGAAAAGGTTGCCGCGCTCGACGCCGACTACGAGGCCGGCCGCCTCACGCTCGAGGAGTGCTTCTCCGCCGAATACCCGCTGTTCGTGGGCCTTGCGCGCGAGGACGTGGAACGCTACCTCGCCAAGGCCCCGTGGCGCCGGGGCATCGACACGGCCGTCGAGCTTCTGGCGGAGGCGGGGCTCGAAAGCGCCGTCCTCACGGACCAGCCGAGCTTCTGCTGCGAACACCTTCGGCGCTTTGGCCTCCAAAAGGCGGTGTGCAGCCCCGCGCCCTGGAACGGCGGGGCGGTCCCCGCGCGCGTGGACGCGCGGTTCGACAAGCTTGCGAACCTGCGGGCTCACCTTCGCGAGACCGGGCTTCGGGAAGACCAGGTGATCCACGTGGGAAACGGCCCCAACGACCTGCCCGTCTTCCGTGCGGTGGGCCTTGCCGTGGCGGTGAACCCGCTCTCGCGCGAGGTCGCGCAAAGCGCGGACTTGTGCTTCGAGGACGTGGACGACCTCGCCGTGGTGGCCGAGGCCATCGTGGACGCGACCGGCGAGGCGGGCGAGCCCGAGTCTACGTGAGCATCTCGCCGCGGATGACGGGCGAGCCCTGCATCTTCTCCTGAAGCTCGATCCAGTCGCTGTATTCCTGGATCTGCTCGAGAAGCTTCACGTCCATCTTGACGGGAGCCCGAAGCACGAGCTCCAAGTAGTGCGATCGTTCCGGCAAGTGCATCCCACCGAGCCCATCGGGCCCGCGCCACTCGATCGACGGAGGTCGGCTTAACGATTTCCTTTTTCACTTTTTTTCCACGCGCGCGGCCCCACTTCGCGGCACGCGCGCTCGAAGGCTTCGGAGACGCGTCGCGCAAGCGGCCCCTCGCGCGCCGGCAATTCCCGCCCGTCGACGGCTCGCGCCGGAAGCACGCCCGCGACGCTTGAAGCAAGGAGGATCTCGTCCGCCCCGCGCACGTCGCCGAGGTACAGGCTCGCCTCCTCGCACGCGACGCCCGCCTCCTGCGCCCACGCGAGGACGATCGAGCGCGTGACGCCGGGCAGGATCCCGTCCGAAAGCGGCGGCGTGACGAGGCGGCCCCCGCGCGCGACGAGCACGGTGGCGCTCGTGGCTTCCACCACGCGGCCGCGGCGGTCGACGAGCAGCGCGTCGTCGGCGCCCCGCCGCGCCGCCTCCCTCCGCGCGAGAACCGCGTGGGGAGCGGCGAGGATCTTGAGCCGCGGGAGACCGGGTTCGCCCGAACGCACGAGCGCCACAAGCCGCGGCGGTTCGGGAAGCGTCGCGGGATCGAAGGTGAGGACCATGCGAGGATCGGGCTTAGGCGGCGGCGCGAACCCCGGCGGGCCGTCGCCCCGCGTGAGCACAAGACGCAAGCGGCAGCGCCCCCGCGCGCCGTCAAGGAGCGCCAAAGCCGCCGCCCTCCACGCCGGCTCGGGCGGCATGGGGATCCCAAGCTCCGCCGCCCCTTGCGCCATGCGGCGCAGGTGCTCGTCCCACCACAGCGGCGCGCCGTCCTGCACGCGCAGCGTCTCGAACAAGCCGTCGCCGTAGAGGAAGCCCCGGTCCGCGGAGGGAATCGAAGGCTCCCCGTCTCCCACGATCCGCCCGTCCACCCAGCTTGTCATGGGATGCGGGCCCCAAGCGCGGCGAGCATCGCGCGCGCCTTGTGCTCGGTCTCCTCGCGCTCGCGGACCGGATCGCTGTCGGCCACGACGCCCGCCCCGGCCTGCACGAAACCGCGCCCTCGCGTCTCGACGAGCGTTCGGATGAGGATGTTGAAATCGGCGTCGCCCGTGTCCGAGAGGTAGCCGAGGCTTCCGGTGTACGGCCCCCGGCGCACGGGCTCGAGCTCGTCGACGATCTCCATGCAACGGACCTTGGGGCACCCTGTGATCGTGCCGCCGGGAAACGCCGCCGCAAGCGCCGTGAGCGCCGATTGGCCCGGCGCAAGCTCGCCCTCGACCTCGCTCACGAGGTGCGTCACGTGGCTGTAGCGCTCAAGCGCGAGGAACTCGCGCACGCGGACGCTTCCGAAGCGACAGGCTCGCCCGAGGTCGTTTCGGGCGAGGTCGACGAGCATCACGTGCTCGGCAAGCTCCTTCTCGTTTGCGGCAAGCTCCGCCGCCAGGCGCTCGTCGTCGGCGGGCGTGGCGCCGCGCGGGCGCGTGCCGGCGATGGGGCGCGTGGCCACGCGCGGGCCGCGCACGGAAAGGAGCCGCTCGGGCGAGTTGCTCGCGAGCCGATACGCCCCGAACTCCTGGTACGCCATCATGGGGCTCGGGTTCGCCTCGCGCGAGCGCGCGTACGCGGAGAGCGCGTCGGCACAGGGCGCCTCGAAGCGCTGCGAGAGGTTGACCTGGAAAACCTCGCCGTCGCAGATGCGCTCCTTGGCGCGGAGCACCATGTCCTCGAACCCCCCGCGCGGGAGGTTCGACCGGGCGGCGACTTCCGACGCGCCCACGCTTTTAGGGTCATAAAAGCTGGGCGCCTTCGCCGCCTCGCTCGCAAGCGCGCGGGCGCGCGCGAGCGCCTGCGAGGGAGATTCGCTCGCGCGCGGCGCAGCGAGCGCAAGCGCGCGGCCGGTGGCGTGCTCGACCGCGAGCGCCTCGTCGAAGAAGAACAGGTGCAGCCAGGGAAGGCCAAGGTCGTCGGAGGCGCGCGAGGGCAGCCGTTCGAGGAGGCGACCGGCATCGTAGGAGACCATGCCGACGGCGCCGCCTTGGAACGGCGGCAGACCCGGCGCCGCCCGTCGGCGACGAGCCGCAAGCTCGCGGGCAAGGGCCCCCCACGGGTCGGACCCCGTCCGCGTACCGGCGGCCGAGCGCAGCGTCCAGCGTTCGGCCGCGGCGACGAACTCGGCCGCGGGGCGCGCGGCCACGAAGGACCATCCCTCGCGCGCGCCGCCGGACTCGAGGAGCACGGCGCCGCGCGTTCGGGCGAAGGGAAGGAAGAGGCGCCACGCGTCGGCACGCGGAAGCTCGACGGCCACGGCAGGCGGAAGCTGCTGGAGCGTGGCGGCGGCGGCCATCGGCGCGCCGACCGCCGGCCGGGACTAAAAAGGTTGGCTCTAGCGCAGGCGCGCGACGGCGGCCACGCCGACGGCGACGATCCCGCTTAGCGCAGCCGTCACGGCAAGCGGCGTGAGGAACCGGCCATCGATCCTGCCGCCTGGGACCGGGGGCGGCGATGTGCCGCCGGCTTCCCCGCGCGGGTCTTCCTCCGAGTCGTCGATGGCGTCGAGAACGTCGTTCAGGACGCGCGGCAGGGTCGTGCCGCCGGCGCCGTTCTCGGGCTCGCCCGTCGGCGTGTGTTCGCTTCGCGCGTCGCCCGGCGCGTTGCCGCCTTGTTGCGGTTGGGGGGATGTCCCGTTTCCTCCTTCGTCGCCGGCTGGCAGGTTGTTGGAATTCGTCGGATCGCCCGTCTCGCCCGGCGGATCGGAATCGCCGCCGTCGTCGCCTCCGGGACCGGAGCTTTCGGGCGACGGCGGCGGCTCGCCGGGCGGAGACTCTTGGATGGGCTCGGCTGGCAGGAGGCGCGATGGGTCGATCGGCAGGATCTCGGCGGGGTCCACTTCGACGCCGTCGCCGAGGGCCGAGGCGGCCCCGAGGACGATCGCAAGCATGCCAGCCCACGTTGCCATGCGCATGACGACCTCCCGGGAAGGTTTGGTTCCCGGCACCCGATAACCTCTTGTCAAGCCTTCTGGCCGTTCCGCGCCTTTTAGCCTGGAGTTTGGGCTCGAAACCCGCTTTCCTCTTTCCACTGCCAAGAGGGGTCCCGGACCTCAAAGCCGGGTTCCGGTGATGCGTTCGTGGAGCCGCACGTAAAGCTCCGAGACCTGCCCGGCCACCTCGGAGGGAAGGGGCGGGATGGGCGGCTCGGTCAGGCCCTTGGCGCGGGCCTCGTAGAGCAAAGCGTGGTACCCCGTCGCGCGGTAGTGCTGGCGCACGAGCTCCTTTGAAAGCTCGATCGTCTGGCCCGCTTCGTACGCCGCCTTGTCCCAGAAGCGGTCCTCGTCGGGTGTGCCGACGGTGTCGATCAGCATGAGTTGGCGGTTTTCGTCGAAGGCCCACTCGGTCTTGCCGTCCACGTGAAGGAGGCCGCGCGGCTCGACCGTGCGGTTGATGAGCTCGTTCACCTTGAGCACGTTGTCCTCGAGCAGGTAGAACTCCTCGTCCGTCATGACGGCAAGCCGCTGGGCTTCGAGATCCGTGAGCGGGCGGTCGGTCTTTTCGAGCTTGGTCGTGAATTCGACGAAGGGGCGCGGGAGCTTCTGGCCCGGTTTCGGCGGCGCGCCAAGCCCCAGACGCGAGAGCTCGATCTGCCCCTGCTTGGCCCGGTCGATAAGGCTTCCGGCCGCGTAGAACCGGCAGATGCATTCGAGCGGGAGAAGGTAGTTTCGCTGGCCGGGTCCGACGTACGTCGTGGCGGGGTCGATCACCTCGACCTTGCGGACGCGCATGCGGTTGGGGCCGGGGCGCGAGAGGAAGTGGGTCTTCACGCCAAGCGCGCTCTCGATCTTGCGGAACCAGAACTCGCTTACGCGGTTCAAGACCTCGCCCTTGCGCGGGATGGACGTGGGGATGACCTTGTCGAAGACGCTCACGTTGTCCGTGAAGACGAACTCGAGCTCGCCGGGACCGGCGTCGTAGACCTGCTTCACCTTGCCCGTCCGAAGGAGCGCGCCCGCCGCGGCGTCGGCCATGGCGCGGGCATCCGGATGCGGCTTGATATGGGTTGCGGGGCGCTGCCAAAGGGTTATGCGCCGCGCGGCGGTTTCGCGATCGGGGCGCGTCGCGTGACCTGGACGTACACGGAGGACTACTACCGCGAGTACACGCGCCAGACGTGGAACGAGAGCGCGGAGGCGTACGCCGACGTCATGCGCCAGCTCGAGCCCTTCCGCGCCGAGCTCCTCGACCGCGTGGCGCCCCGGCCCGGCGAGCGCGCGCTCGACGTGGCCACGGGACCCGGCGAGCCCGCCATGACGCTTGCGCGCAAGGTCGCGCCCGGAGGAAGCGTCGTCGGCGTCGACCTCTCCGAGCGGATGGTCGAGCTTGCAAGCAAGGTGGCCGCCGCGCGCGGGCTGCAAAACTGCGAGTTCCGAGTCATGGACGCCGAGAAGCTCGCGCTGCCGGACGCCTCGTTCGATCTTGCCGTCTCCGCGTTTGGGCTCCAGATCGTGACGGACCCCGAAGCCGCCGCGCGGGAGATGTACCGCGTGCTGCGGCCCGGCGGCCGCGCGGGCGTCACCGTGTGGTCCACGGGCGACAAGGTCCCCGCGATCCACGCGATCATCGGGCCCATGCTGGAGAACGCCGAGCCCGACGAAACGGGCTACCTCCCGACGCCCTACGAGATGGGCGGGCCCGGCGAGATGGTCGCCTTCCTGGAAAAGGCCGGCTTCCGGAGCGCGCGCGAGGAGCGCATGACGCGGGACTGGACGTTCCGCGACGAGGAGCACTATCTGCAAGCCGTGCTCAAGGGCACGCCCATCGGCCACTCGCTCTCCGAGGAGGAGGCGCCCGTGCAGGAGGAGGTCCTTCGCAAGACGCGGGCCAACCTCGCGCGGTGGAAGACGCCCGCCGGCCTTGCGCTTCCGGCCGAATGCGTGGTCGTCACGGCGTCCAAGTGAAGCCTTGAAGTACCGGGGGCCGTTTGTCGCGCCGGCATGGGACAGGGCAAGCTCGTCACGCTCGAAGGCATCGACGGCTCGGGCAAGACGACCGTGGCCACGATCCTCGTCGCGGAGTTCGCGCGCCGCGGCGTCGACGTCGTGCCCAGCCGCGAGCCCACCGACGGGTTCCTCGGCGAGGCGTTGAAGCGCCAGATCCGCCGCGAGGATGCGAACCCCGTCGCGGAAGCGTTCTTGTTCGTGGCCGACCACCTGCAGCACGTCCAATGGGTCCGCCAGCAGCTTGCGGCCGGACGCACGGTGCTCTCCGACCGGTACAGCGACTCCTGCTACGCGTACCAGGGAGCCGGGCTTGCCGACGTCCCCGTGCTGGGGCCGCGCGCGATGGATTGGCTGATCGCGCTGCAGGAGCCGTTCAACCGCCCGCCCGACGTGGTGCTGCTTTTGGACCTCGACCCGGAAAAGGCCGTGGCGCGCGTGCGCGCGCGCGGCGAGGTCATCAAGTTCGAGGAGCCGGGCTTCCTCGGGCGCGTGCGCGAGAACTACCGCAAGCTTGCGCAACGCTCCGACGCGTACGAGGTCGTGCCGGCCGACCGCCCGGCCGCCGAGGTCGCGGCGGACTGCCTGGCGCGCCTGGAGCGCCGCGGCGTCCTTCCGACCGTGCCTCGTCCGACAACGGGCAAGTAAGGCGCGCGCCCAACGCGCGTTCATGTACGGCAGTGGAACGACGCGACCGTTGTGGAGCGACCGGGGCGCGCCGGCGCGCGAGCGGCCGCCGCTGGCGGAGGACGCGCGCGCGCAGACCGTCGTCGTGGGAGCCGGCATCGCCGGCCTCACGGCCGCCTACCACCTCGCGCGCGAGGGCCGCGACGTCCTCCTCCTCGAGAAGAACCGGATCGGGCTTGGCGAGAGCGGCCGCACGACGGCCCACATCACCCACGTGGTCGACACGCTCCTGCAGGACCTCGTCGCCACGCACGGGCAGGGCAACGCCAAAGGCGCCTGGGACGCGGGCGCGTTTGCGCTCGACGCGATCGAGCGCATCGTGCGGACGGAGGGCATCGCCTGCGGATTCTCCCGCGTGGACGGCTACCTGTACGGCGACCGCGCGCGCGACGTGGAGCGCCTGCAGAAGCACGCGACGCTCGCGCGCGCGTTTGGCTACGAGGTCGAGGAGCTGCGCGGCGCCGCGATTCCGATCCCGGCGCCGTTTGCGCTGCGCTTTCCGCGGCAGGGCAAGTTCGACCCCGCCGCGTACTACGAGGGTCTCGCCGATGCGGCGCAGCGGCACGGCGCGCGCATCCACGAGCGCACCGAGGTCCGCTCGCTTGAGCTTCCGCCCGGCGACGGCGCGGCGCGCCTTACCACAAACGACGGCGCCACCGCGACGGCAGAGCGCGTGGTCCTCGCGGCCAACTGGCCCTTCACCGACGCAAGTACGCTGTACACGAAGCTCTACCCGCACCGCACGTACGTGGTCACGGCGCGCGCCCCCGCCGGCACGATCCCCGAGGCGCTCTACTGGGAGATCGTCCGCCGCCCCCGCCAACCGTACTTCTACCTGCGCGTCGACCCGCAGGGCGACGGCACCGACCTTCTCACGCTGGGCGGCGAGGACCACAAGGTCGGCCACGGCCGGCCGGAGCGCTCCTTTGCGGCGCTCGAAGCGTACCTTCGCCGCCTGGCGCCCGCCGCGGGCGAGATCGAGCACCGATGGTCCGGACAGATCGTGGAGAACATGGACGACCTGCCCTACATCGGCGCGTCGCCCCGCCTGGGCGAGCGCGTGCTCTTGGCCACCGCCTTCTCGGGCAACGGCATGACCTTCGGAACGGTCGCGGGCTGGATGCTCGCCCGCCGCGCCATGGGCCACACCACGGATTGGGACGGGACGTTCCGGCCCGAGCGCATGCCCGTCGCGCGGACGCCCGACTTCGTGCGCCAGAACGCCGACTATCCGCTCGGCCTCGTGCGCGTCCTGCTGGCGGGCCGCGAGCCAGAGGCCGCCGAGGCCCTGCCGCCGGGCGAGGGCACCGTCGTCGTCGCCGGCGGCCGCCGCGTCGCCGTCTCGCGCGACGGCGACGGACAGCTGCGCGCGCTCGACGCCACCTGCTCGCACATGCGATGCCTCGTCCGCTGGAACCCGGTCGAGCGGTCGTGGGACTGCCCCTGCCACGGAAGCCGATTTGCCGTCGACGGCAGCGTCCTCAACGGCCCCGCGACCGAGCCCCTCTCGCGCGTGGAGCTTCCGGCGCCCCCGGTGGCCGCCGTCCACGAGCCCGCCCGCGCGCGCGGCGACGCCCCGGCGGACGCGTGAGCCATGCCCCGCGCCGGCTCCCACGCACGACGCGACGCGCGCGCCCTCGCGAAGGCGCTCTCCGAGAACGGCGGCGCCCTTCCGCCCGACGCGCGCTCGCGGCTGTGGACCCTCCACCGCCGCATCGACGGCCGCCTCGACCCCGCGCACGCGGCCCTCCACGCCATGCGCGGCCCCGCGCACGAGAGCGCGGCCGAAGCCTACGACCGCTTGGACGCCCTCGCGCGCGAGTCCGCCCGCGCCGCCGCCGTGGGCGCGGCCGCGTGGCGCGCGGGCGCCGACGAGCAGGCGTTCCTGCACGCCTTTGCCCGCGGCGCCCACATCCTCCGCGACAGCTTCTCGCAGGGCCACGTGCGCCGCGCCCCCGGGCCCGGCGGCCCCGTCGTCGAGGCGGTCGGCTCGTGGGCGCAGGAGCGCGGCCCGCTCGGCCTGTTCGCGATTCCGCACGTGCTTCGCTTCGACCTGCGCTTTGACCTTCCATCCTGGCGCTTCCCGGAGGTGGAGGCCTCCGACGAGGCCGTGCTCGCGCTTGCCCGCGCCGTGCTGTCGGCCGCGCGCGAGGACGATCCCTCCGGCGCGATCGACCGCGCGTGGCCCAAGCTCCGCCGGCGTCACCTCGACGCGCCGACGCCGCCGAAGCCCAAGTCGACCTCGGCCCATCCTTCCTCACCGCAAAGTTGAATCCCGGATCGCTCCTTGCCCGCCCGATGCCGCCCGCGCCGGCCCTGCGGAACCCTCGCGTCCTCAACCCGCTTGGCGCGATCCTGGCCGCCCTGGGCGCGCTCCTTGCGCTCTGGGCCTACTCGGGCGATCGGGTCTACGACCTGACGTACCTTGGATTGGCCTTCGTCGGCGGCGTGCTCGTGGTCGCAGGCGTGGGCGTCCTCTCCGTCGTCCGGGCCTCGGCCGACAAGGCCGGGCGCAAGACGGCCGCGGCGCCGGCCGCGCCTTTGGCAGGCCCCCGCGCCTCGCACCTTCCGTCGGCCCTCCTTGCACACCGCGTCGAGTGCCCGCGCTGCAAGGCCATCTTCGTTCGCGTGGGACAGGCGCCGTTCGAGACGACCTGCCCGCGCTGCGGCGCGTCGGGCTCCGTCGGCTGAAGCCTCAGGATTCCTTCTGGTACAGGTGGCCAAACGTCCGGGGGTCGTCGGAGGCGGCGGCCGAAGCCTCGCGCGCGTCGAGGCGGCCTGCCAACGCGTGCACTTGGTGCGCGAGCTTGGCGAGGTCCTCCTTGAGCGAGTCGACGTGGTAGGCGAGCGCCTCCACGCTTGCAAGGAGCGTCTCCTCGGAGGCGCCCAGCGCCTTCACGCCGCGCTCGACCTGCTTTGTCTCCGCCTCGAGCTCCTCGATGCGCGCGCGGAGGAGCTCCGGGTCGTCCTTGCTTCCGAAAAGCTTCCGCTTCTTGGTCGACGGGCCGCTTGGGCTGGGCGAGGTCGTGTCCATCCGTGCATCCCTTCCGAAACGGAGGGCGTCCGCGATGATAAATCTTGGCAAGTGAATAATTCTTGGCGGTTGAGTGGGTCGTTTTACTGCGCATGTGCGCAGTAATCGGTGATGGGCGGCGGCTCGGACTTGGCGCCCGCGGCGGCTTCGCCGCCGCGACCAAGTCCTCGGCTGCGGGGACTTCGCTCTTCGCGCCTTTGGCGCGAAGTCGCTCGTCCCCTTGCCGCATGCCGCCCTTCGCTTCGCTCGGGCGTCATGCGGTCGGCAGGATTCTCACCCTGCGGGTCCTCATCCCGGGAACCGAGCGGGCCACCGCTGCGCGGTGGCCCAAGTGCGGTCGGCGGGATTCGAACCCGCGCTACAAGCTTGGAAGGCTTGAGTCATAACCCCTAGACAACGACCGCGGCGGCGCGGGAACCGAGCGGCTTCGCATAAAGCTTCGGAGACGACGGGCCCGGCGCCGCCGACGCGCAGCGGAGGCGGCCCCCGCCCGAAGCGAAAGCGGAGGGCGGGGTATCAGCCGAGGCGACCCGAAGGGGCGCCGAGGCTTTCCGTCCACGCTTTTCGCGAGCAAAGCGAGCGGAAAGGGTGGGTTCCATACGAAAAGGATTATGTTACGACGGCAGGGTGCGCTGCCGATGGCGTCCGACCCAGCGGCCGAGAAGCTGCGCGTGGTCCTCGATTACGTGCCGTGCGACGCGTGCCTGCGCATCCCCGGCGACGAGCAGGACCTGTACTGCGCGATCTGCGCCCGCCTGCACCGGACGGTCGTGCAGAAGACGGTGCGCTCGCGCGTCGTGCTCGTGGAGACCGAGCTGCCCGCACCCGAGCCCGTCTCGCCCGTCGAGCTCACGTCCCCCATGGCCGCGATGGAGCCCGAGGCCGCGTGGCGGCCGGCGCCCGAGCCGGCCGCGGCCATCGAGACGACGCGGGTCACCGAGCCGCGGCCCGAGCCCGCCGAAGCCTTCATCGACACGATCGTCGAGGACGCGGAGCCGGAGCCTGCGCCCGAGAAGATGTTCCCGCCCGCGCGCAAGCCGGAGCCCGAGGGCGACCTTTCGGATTTCGTGACGATCGTTCGCCCGACCCGGTCGGCGCCCGAGCCCGCCCCGTCGTGGGAGCCGGTGGCGGAGGAGGCAAGCGCCGTTTCGGATCTTCCGGACGTCGAGTCGGACGACGACTTTGGCGTGGCGGGCGCGCGCGACGACGACCTCGTGGACATTCCGGCGAGCGATCCTTCCGCGTGGGAGGAGGTCGACGCGAGCGAGGACGCCGAGTCGGGCGTGCCGTTGCACGACGAGTTCGTGCTCGAGCCCGATCCAGACCAGCCGCCCATCGAGGAGTTCGAGCCCGCCGAGGCCGAGCCGGCGGCCGTGGAGGAGGTCCAGGAGTTCGAGGTCGAGTTCGAGCCGGAGCCCGAACCAAGCGCGAGCGCCTGGGAGCCTGTCGCCGCTGAGGAGGAGCCGCTCGTGGACTTCGAGCCCGTTCCGGAGGAGGAAGCCCAGCCGGTCGCCGAGGAGGCGCCCGCGACGAGCGTCGAGCCTCCCGAGGAAGTGGCCATTTCGCACGAGCCGCAGGGCTCCGAGGAGCCCATGCGGGTGGGCGCGTACACGTTGTACCGCCGCGACGCCGAAGGCGGCGCTTCGGAATACTACTTCAGCGACGCGGAGGGCGAGGAGGAGACGGGCGCGCGCCCGTCCGCGCTTCCCGAGGGCCACGTGGTCAAGGTGAAAAGCGGAACGGGCGAGCCCTACCTGCAGGCCTCCGCGCAGGGGGACCTTCCGGTGGGGGACGTCGAAGGCGTGGGCGTGCTCTACGGCGAGCGCCTGCGCGCGGCGGGGATCGAGCGGAGCTCGGATCTCCTGTCGATCGATCCCTTCCGCCTCTCCGAGGAGACGGGCATCTCCGAGCATCTCCTTGAGCGTTGGAAGGGGCTCGCGGAGCTTCTGGCCGCGGGCTTGTCCCGGCAGGAGGCCGAGATCCTCGCGCGCGCGGGCGTGGCCGGCGCCGAGGCGCTTGCAAACGCGAAGGCCAAAGACGTGCTCGAGAAAGTGCAGTCGTACGCGCGGTCGATGGAGCTTCCGCTTGCCGAGGAGATCGGCCTGCGCACGGTGCAGGGCTGGATCCGCAAGGCGAAGAAGTACCAGCCTCCCGCGTGAGCCTCACTTCGGCACGATCGAGATCGTGCCGTCGTTCTCCAGGATGGCGTAGCGCACCTGGTCCATCCGTTCGAGTCCCTGCGACATGCGGGCCGAGGCGAGGATGTCCTCCTCGGCCACGCGCTCGCGGTCCATCGCCACCCTCACGGGCTTTCCGTCGTCCACGAGCACGACCGGAACGCCTTCGACCCACCGATCCGCGCGCTTGAACTTGCGCTTCACGAAGGAGAGCGCAAGGTCCGTGCCGACGAGGGTGAGCACGACAAGCAGGGCGACGGTGATCGACCGGTCCTCGTTGTCGACCATGGCGCCCTGCACGGCCTCCGCGACGATGAGGATGAGCACGAAGTCGAACACGGTGATGGACGCAAGCTGCCGCTTGCCCACGAGGCGCAGGACCACGACAAGGAACGCGTACACGACAAGCGGGCGAAGAAGAGCCTCCACGGGCATCCCTCACGGCCAGGAGAACCATTCAAGCGGCAGTCGCGGGCCCGCCCGGTCGCCCACCTCGACGGCGACCGCCCCGGCGGCGTGTCCGGGGCGCTCCGCGCGAACGGAGAACTGCACGCGCCACGGTCCGCCCGAGCCGACGTCCCACTCGTACGTGGCGCCTCCGGCGGCGACGGACCCACCCGCGGGCGGCGGCGCGATCGACTCGACCTTGGCCGACCGGATCCATTCGCCTTCGAACCGCAGGCGCAGCGGGGCTTCGGAGGAGGGCGACGACACGACGATGGAAACCTGCTCGGGAACGCCGTGGCGCGTGAGGCGCGGGTGCTCAAGCGACGCGACGATCCCGTTGGCCTGCCCCTCGACCGACGCCTTCGAGAGGGGCCCGGTCCCGAACAATCCCGCCGCGGCAAGCGCAAGAACGAGGGCCATGGCGGCCCACCCGACGCGCTGAGCCCTCCACTCGCGGCGCTGGAACGCATCGTCCTTCTCGATGGCAAGCCCCTTGCCCCCCATGCGAACGATTCCGCGCGGCGGGTCGGATGGGCTTTCTGGAGCAAGCGTCGGGAACGGACTCTAGGCCTTGCCCTGCTTCTGCGCGTTCTCGAAGGCGCTTGGCAGGTGGATGAGGTAGACGCCCTCCTTCTCGACGATGATCGGGGAGTCGTGGAGGAGGGCCTCCACGTCGATGCGGTACTTGCCCGTCTCCTGGATCGCAATCGTGCTCGGCTCTTCGCGCGGTTTCTTCGCGGGAGCCGGCGCTGTGGAAGCGGCGGCCGGCGGCGCTTCGAGCAGCTCTGTTTCCTCCGTGAGCGCGTCGGGCGTCCTGGGCGCGGGG
>DATLFM010000102.1 GCA_035541015.1 Candidatus Thermoplasmatota archaeon | reverse complement strand
CGCTTAAGTAGCGCGGCTGGAATCCCACGCGCCTTGGCCGACGTCGAGAAGGATCCCGCCATCGAAGCGCGCGGCCTCACAAAATCGTACGGCGAGCTTGCGGCCGTGGACGGCATCGATCTCTCCATCCGGCGGGGCGAGTGCTTTGGCATCCTCGGGCCCAACGGCGCAGGCAAGACGAGCTTTCTTCGCATGGTGTACGGGCGCTTCCCCCCGACCCGCGGAGAGCTTCGGGTCCTCGGGCGTTCCGTCGCGGACAACCCGCGCGCCGTGAAGGCCCGCATGGGCGTTGCGCCGCAAGACAACAACCTCGATAGCGAGCTCACGGTCGAGGGGAATCTCCGCATGTACGCACGGTTCTTTGCCGTCCCTCCGCGGCAGGCCGCCGACCGCGCCGGAAAGCTGCTCGAATTCGTGGAGCTTGCCCACAAGCGCGACGCGATGGTGCAGACGCTCTCGGGCGGCATGAAGCGCCGTCTCGTCCTTGCCCGGGCCCTCGTGAACGAGCCCGATCTTCTGGTTCTCGACGAGCCCACGGCCGGGCTTGACCCGCAGGCGCGAAGCCTCGTGTGGAAGAAGCTCCGCGACCTCGCGCGCCAGGGGACCACGATCCTCCTTACGACCCACTACATGGAGGAGGCCGAGCAGCTGTGCGACCGCGTCGCCATCCTCCACCAGGGCCGCGTGATCGCGCTTGGCGCGCCCGCGGCCCTCGTGGCGCGCGAGATCGGCCGCGAGGTCGTGGAGCTCGAGACGCCGCCTTCGCGCCACGGGGACGTGCTGGCGACGCTCGACGGCCGGCTGCGCGGGCACGAGGTCCTCGGCTCGCGGCTGTACCTCCACGTCGAGGATGGCGAGGCCGCCATCGAGCGCGTGCGCGCGGCGGGCATCCCGATCGACGAGGGCCGCTTCCGGCGCGCGAGCCTCGAGGACGTGTTCCTGAAGCTCGCCGGGCGGAGGCTCTCCGAATGACCGCGCACCCCTGGTCGTTCTCGCCGCGCCTGGCCGTTGCGACCTGGCGACGCGAGGTGGACGTGTACCGGAAGCTCTGGAAGAGCACGATCCTCTCCAACATGGCCGACCCCATCGTGTACCTCGCCGCCATGGGCTTTGGGCTTGGCGCCTACGTCGTCCTGCCACCGCAGCTCGCCGGCGTGCGATACTCGGAATTCCTCGCGCCGGGCCTCGTCGCCTCCGCCGTCATGATGGCCGCCACCTTCGAGGTCGCGTGGAACACCTACATGCGCATGCACGCGGAGCGCATCTACGACGCGCTCGTGGCCACGCCCGCGCAGCTGGAGGACGTCGTGGCCGGCGAGATCCTGTGGGCGGCCACGCGCGCGAGCATCTACGGCATCGTCATGACGGCCGTGTTCGCGGCGCTTGGCCTCGTGGGAAGCCCGCTTGCGCTTGCGGTGGTTCCGCTGGCGACGCTCTCGGGGCTCGCCTTTGGCGCCATCGGCATGAGCTACACGGCCAGCGTGCGCGGCATGGACCAATTGACGTTCTACTTCACGCTCTTCATCACGCCGCAGTTCCTCTTCAGCGGCATCTTCTTCCCGCTCGACGCGCTTCCGCCCTTCGTGCAGGCGGCGGCAAAGGCCCTTCCGCTGCACCACGTCGTCGAGTTCAACCGCGCGGCGTTCTTCGGAACGCTTGGCTTGGAGCATCTGGTGCACGTCGGCTACCTTGCCGCGCTCCTGGTCGCGTTCTACCCGATCGCGGTCTGGCGCGTCAAGCGGCTGCTCGTGCAATAGAGGCTAGCGCTCGACCACCATGCTCACGGCGTTTCCGCCGCCCAGGCAGAGCGTGACGAGTCCGCGCCGCTTGTTCTTGCGGTGGAGCGCATGGACGAGCGTGGTGAGGATGCGGGCGCCCGAGGCGCCAAGCGGGTGGCCAAGCGCGACGGCGCCGCCATACGGGTTGAAACGATCCGGGGGGACGCGGAGCTCCTGCCGCACAGCGCAGCTCGCAGTGGCAAACGCCTCGTTGTGCTCGAATTGGTCGATGTCGTCGATCCCAAGGTCGAGACGGTCGAGGAGGGAGCGCGCGCCGTAGATGGGCGCCTCCATCACGAGGTCCGGGCGCACGCCGGCGGTGTTGGAGCCGCGGACGCGGGCCAGGACGGGAAGCCCCCGGTCCTCGGCCGCCTCGCGCGAGGCCACGACGACGGCCGCGCCGCCGTCGCTGATCTGGCTTGCGTTGCCCGCCGTCACGATGCCATCCTCCTTGAACACCGGCTTGAGCCGTGCGAGCCTCTCGAGCGTGGTGTCGGAGCGGATGCCCTCGTCGCGCGTGAGCGTGCCGCCGCCGGGCAAGGGAACGGGCACGACCTCCTCCTTGAAATCGCCCCCTTCGCTTGCCGCCTGCGCTCGCCGGTGGCTTTCGAGCGCGAACCGGTCGGCCTCCTCGCGGGAGATCTGGAAGCGCTGCGCGACGATCTCGCCGGTGCGGCCCATGTGGAAGCCGTTGTAAGCGTCAAGGAGCCCGTCGTAGATCATGCCGTCGACGAGAATCCCGTCGCCCAGGCGGTAGCCTCCGCGCGCGTGGCGCAGGAGGTAGGGCGCGTTCGTCATGCTCTCCATGCCGCCGGCCACGACGATCGAGGCGTCCCCCGCGCGAACGGAGGCGGCCGCGAGCATGACGGCCTTGAGGCTCGATCCGCACACCTTGTTGACCGTGTAGGCGGACACCGTTTCCGGAAGCCCGGCCTTCAAGGCGGCCTGTCGCGCGGGATTCTGTCCCAGGCCGGCTTGGAGGACGTTGCCCATGACGACCTCGTCGACGTCGGCCGGAGAAAGCCCTGCGCGGGCGACCGCCTCACGGACGGCGATCGCGCCCAGCTCGACGGCCCCCACGTCGCGCAGCGAACCGTTGAACTTGCCCACGGGCGTGCGGCAGGCGGCGGCAAGAACGACATCCATGCGGGCTTCGGGCCGGGGTAGGCTTGCGTCTGCCAAAAAGGTTGGCTCGCTCGTCGGGGGCGGATCGATTGAAGAACGTCAGTGGGAATGGGACGCGGCCGTCCGCTCGTCACCGTAGATGCCCGCCACAAGGCAGTGCTCGCAGCTGTGCCAGCGCTCGGTACGGACCAGGTACTCCAAAAGCTCCGTGCTGTGGATGTTCAGCCGATTCTTCGACGGAATGGCTTCCACGGCACAGAGAACAGTGGCTCGACCCGGCTCGTGAATCGTTAGCCGGGAGATATCCCCCAAGAACCTTGACATATCCACCTCTCCTAAAATAGCGGCTTCTGAGTATAAACCGATTTGCCGCCGATAAACTTAATGCATATATCGGGGCTTGCGCCCGAGTGCCCAGCCCATTTGCGGCCTCTTTATCAAGCCTACTTGAATGGCTTGGCGGCTTTCGCCGCGAGCGCGGCTGGATCCTTATCCTCCTCGTCGCGAACCTGCTGGGCGTCGCCTACGGATTCTACTATTACGGGCGTCAGTTTGTCCTTACGCCACCATACTTGTGGCCGCTGGTTCCCGATAGCCCGCTTGCCGTCCTGCTGATCGTCGCCGCTCTCCTCCTGGCGCTAGCAGGTCGCCAGAACCGCTGGATCGACGCGTTCGCGTTTGTCGCAAACGTCAAGGTGGGCCTCTGGACGGCCTTCGTGCTCTTGTATTACGGGCCCGAATTCCGCATCTTCGACGAGCCCCTCCTCAATCTCAACTTCTACCTCTTCTGGCTGCATCTTGGCATGGCCGCCGAGGCGTTCGTACTCGTGCGAGGAATGAGGCACCTTCGGTGGGGCTGGCTTGCCGTCGCCGGCTGGTTTGCGTTCTCGGACGCCATGGACTACGGTTTCCCAGGTTTCGAATACGCGGGCTGCGTCGGGACACGTCCCATCACGGTCCCGTGCCGGGACTTCGACGTGCTCATCCCGGTCACGATTGCGCTCACCGCCGCCTCGCTTGCGCTGGCTTGGTGGATGGCACGACGGTACGGAGTTGCCGGGAACCCCTCGCGGTCGCGTCTGCAAGAACCTTTAACCTCCCTCGGTCGATAGCGAGCGCATGGAGCCCACGGCCAAACCCGCGAGGCTGGACCCCAAGGCGCGCCAGCAGGCGTTGGCGGTCCTTCGCGACGCCATCGAGGACACGCCCGACTTCCAGGACGTGACGATCGAGGCCTGCCGCGTGCTGCGCACGACGTTCCCCCATTACAACTGGGTGGGCGTCTACATGGTTGAAGGGCAGGAGCTCGTCCTGTCCGGGTGGGACGGCCCGCAAGCCACCGAGCACACGCGCATCCCAATCGGACAAGGCATCTGCGGCCTTGCAGCGCGCACGGGCAAGACCGTGAACGTCCCCGACGTGAACGCCGATCCCGGCTACCTTGCATGTTTCCTTTCGACCCGAAGCGAGCTTGTAGTCCCCATCTTCCTTGACGGGAAGGTCGTCGGCGAGATCGACGTCGACAGCGACCGCCCCGGCGCCTTTGGACCCGACGACGAGGCGTTCGTCGCCGAGTTCGCAAAGCTCCTCGCCACGGCCGCGAAGTAGGATTCCCTTTATACCGGCCCGGCGTTTGGGCGAGCCGATGCGAATCGACCCGTGGGCAAGCCGCCAGTACGCGGACTACGCGCGGCTCCGCGACGAGTTTGGCATCGAGCCTTTCGACGCGGGTCCGCGCATCGCGGCCCGCGGCGTCCGCTCGCCGCTGCTTTCGCGAGGGGTCGTCTTCGGCCACCGGGGCTTCGACCGCATCGAGCGCGCCATCGAGCGCGGGCAGCCGTGGGCGCTTCTCACGGGCCTCATGCCAAGCGGCAACTTCCACCTCGGCCACAAGATGGTCATGGACCAGGTGCGGGCATACCAGGAGCTTGGCGCCGACGTGACGCTTGCCGTCGCCGACATCGAGGCGTACGCTACGCGCGGGATGAGCCTCGAGCGGGCGCGCGAGATCGCCATCGACCAATACGTCCGCAACTACCTTGCCCTCGGGCTCGACCCCGAGCGGGCCCAAGTGTACTTCCAGTCCCGCCGCGCGGCCGTGAAGGATCTCGCCTGGAAGGTGGGCCGCAAGGTCAACTGGACGACCATGCAGGCCATCTACGGGTTCGAGGGCGAGACGAACATGGGGCACGCGCTTGCGCCCCTTGTCCAGGTGGGCGACATCCTGCACGTACAGCTGCCGCGGTACGGGGGTCCTCGCCCCGTCCTCGTGCCCGTCGGCGTGGACCAGGATCCGCACCTTCGCCTCACGCGCGACCTCGCCGACGCCACGCGCGTGTACTCGGTGAAGCTCGTGAAGGAGGGCGGCCTTGGCGTCTTCGTGGGTCCCGACGACGACGTGCCCGGGCGCCTGAAGGCCGCGCGCCAGGCCCTGTCGAAGGCGGGCTTTGCCGACTCGAAGGAGAACGTCGCCTACAAGGCGCTGTACCTTCCGCACGCGGCGCCGGACGACGTGACGGACGTGGACCTCGTGCTCGCCAAGCTCGAATCGGCCGCCGGGGCGTTTGGCTTCCTCGCGCCGTCGGCGACCTACCATCGTTTCATGACGGGTCTCACGGGCGACAAGATGTCGTCCAGCCGCCCGGAGACGAGCGTTTTCCTCACCGACGACGAGGCGACGGCGCGGAAGAAGGTCATGGGCGCCAAGACCGGCGGGCGGGCCACGGCGGAGGAGCAGAGGCGCCTTGGCGCCGAATGGGACAAGTGCGTGGTCGCCGAGATGTACACCTACCACCTCGCGCCCGACGAGGCCGATCTTGCCGAGAAGCACGAGAAATGCGTCACGGGCGCGCGCCTGTGCGGCCCCTGCAAGGGCATCGCCGCCGACCGCGTGGTGGCCTTCCTCAAGGAGCACAAGGAGCGCCGCGACGCCATCGACGACAAGACGCTTGCCTCCGTCGTGCGGGAGGACTGACCGATGGAGCCCCGGGATCTCGAGCTTTCGACGCAGGAGAAGAAGGTGCTGCTGGCCCTTGGGCAGGAGGACCGCATCGCGCCCGAGCGCATCGTGACGCTTGCCGGCTACACGCAGACGGTCGAGGTCATGAACGGCGTCTCCTGGCTTCGCGCCAAGGGCCTTGTCGACGTCGCAGAGCGCCTGCGCGTGTACTACTCGCTCGACAAGGAGGGCCAGAAGCGCGCGCAGGACGGCCTGCCCGAGCGCCGCGTGCTCACGCTCCTGCAGAACCGCGGGGCGCTCACCTTCGACGAGCTTTCGGCCTCCGGCGTCGTGGCCGCAAACGAGGTTCCGATCGCGGTGGGCTGGCTCAAGCGCAAGGGCTTGGCCGAGGTGGAGGACCGCGAGGGACGCAAGCTCGTCGTCCTTACGACCTCGGGCCGCGAGGCGCACGGCGCCATGCCCGACGAGGAGCTCCTCCAGGGGCTCCTTGCCGGCGAGAAGGAGGAGACCGAGCTTCAGGAGGCCGGCTTTGGCAAGGGACTCGAGTGGCTGCGCCAACGTCAGAAGGTCCTCAAGCGCCGCGAGACGATCGAGCGCACCGTTTCGCTCACGCCCCGCGGGCGCGCGCTCGTCGCGGCCGGCATCGAGCTCCTCGACGAGATCACGCAGATCACGCCCGAGGTCCTGCAATCGGGCGCCTGGAAGCAGACGCCCATGCGGCGCTACGACGTGAACGCCTACGCGCCCGCGGCCGCCGGAGCCAAGCGCCACCCGCTGCGCCGGATCGTCGACGACATCCGCCGCATCTTCCTCGAGATGGGCTTCACGGAGATCGAGGGACCCTTCGTGTCGACCACGTTCCACGACATGGACGTGCTCTTCACGCCGCAGGATCACCCCGCGCGCGAGATGCAGGACACCTTCTACCTCGAAAGCCCCGCGCGCGCGGCGCTTCCCGATTCGAAGTTGCTTCGCGACGTCCGGGCGGTCCACGAGACGGGCGGCACGACCGGCTCCGCCGGCTGGGGGTACGCCTGGCGCAAGGAGGAGGCCGAGAGGCTCATCCTTCGTACGCACACGACCGTCGAGACGGTCCGGCATCTCCTCGCGCACAAGGAGCCGCCCGTCAAGGCGTTTGTCATCGGGCGCGTGTTCCGCAAGGAGGCCATGGACGCGACGCACCTTCCCGAATTCCACCAGGTGGACGGCATCGTCATGGAGGAGGACGCAAGCCTCTCCATGCTGATCGGGCTTCTGAAGGAGTTCTACCGCAAGATGGGCTTCCCCCAGGCGCGCGTGCGGCCGGCCTTCTTCCCGTACACGGAGCCGTCGCTTGAGGTCGAGGTCAACTACCACGGGCGATGGATCGAGCTTGGAGGCGCTGGCATCTTCCGCCCCGAGGTGACCGGTCCCATCGGCCTTCGGCACCCCGTCCTCGCATGGGGCCTTGGGCTTGAGCGCCTGGCCATGATGAGCTACGGCCTGAAGGACATCCGGGAGCTGTACGTCTCGGACGTGGACTGGCTCCGGAACGCTCCGATCGCGCAGCCGCCTGCGCCCGACGGGCCTCAGTAGCGGTACGGCGGAGGATCGCCCTTTGCGTCGGGCCGCTCGTTCTCGTCCACGAAGTATCCGAACCGATGGGTGTACATGAGGCCCACGACGCCGCACGCAAACGTCGCGCCGGCGAGGATGGGCGCGACGAAGCTCTCCCGCACGACAAAGACGTACAGGATCGCGCAGACGGCCGCGACGAGGATGAGCACGCTTCCGATGGCGTGCCCGCTGCTGGGCCGGAAGTAACGGCCGTGGTTCGGAAGGCGCAGCGGCACGCGCTCGGCCCGAAGCGTGAGAAGGACGGGAACGGCAACCGCAAGCGCCAGGAGCGCCATGACGACGACGACGCCCACGGAGGTCGTGTTCCACAGCCCGCGGCGGGCGCTGTCGACCATGAGGAAGCCGCCGACGAGGATGGAGAGGCCAAAGCCGGCCAGCAGGAACGTCCGACGCCGTGCGAACGGATCCATGCGTCTTCCTGCGCTCGCCACGGCCATGGTCGTTGCGGAACGGTGCCCGGTGGACTAGGCGGGCGACGCGAAGGCCACTTTGTCGAGCACCATGCCCGCAAACAGCAGGGCGAGGTACCAGACGGAGTAGCGGAAGAGCGAGCGGCTTGCGGCAAGACCCGGCTCGCGCAGCACGCGCCAGGCCAGCCAGACAAACGGCGCGCCAAGCGCAACTGCAAGCCCAAGGTAGAACCAGCCGAGCGTGCCAAGCGGCCAATAGAAGAGGAGCGTGGCGGCGACGAGGAGCACGCTGTAGAGGAACATCTGCCGCTTGGTCGTTCCCTCGCCGCGCACGACGGGCATCATGGGCACGCGCGCCGACGCGTAGTCCTGCTTGTAGATGAGCGCAAGCGCCCAGAAGTGGGGCGGCGTCCACAGGAACACGAGAAGGCCCAGGAGAAGCGCCGGCGCGGCGATCTCGTTTGTCACGGCGGCCCAACCGACAAGCGCCGGGAAGCATCCGGCCGCGCCGCCGATCACGATGTTCTGGGGTGTCCGCTGCTTGAGCCAGGACGTGTACACGACGACGTAGAAGAAGATGCCGCCGACGGCAAGCAAGGCCGAGAGCGGGTTCACGAAGGCCACAAAGACGCCCACGCTTGCCACGCCAAAGAGAACGGAGAGGGCAAGCGCGTGCGAGGGCGGCACCCGACCGGCGGGAAGGGGCCGGTTGCGCGTGCGCACCATGGTCGCGTCGAGGTCGCGCTCGAGGTACCCGTTGAGGACGTTTGCCGAAGCGGCCGAGAGCGCGCCGCCCAGAAGCGTCCACCCGATCTGCGGAAGCGTGACCGAGAGCCCGCCGGCCACGAGCATGGTCGTGATGCCGGTGAGGACGAGGAGGAACAGGATGCCCGGCTTGAGAAGGAGAAGGTAATCCTTCACGGCGATCGCCCACGGCGACGGCGCCGCCGCGGCGCCGACCGCAGGCGACGCCGGCGCCGGCTTCGGCTCCCGCGCGAGAAGCCAAGCAGCGGCGATCGAAACGAACAGGAGCGAGGCGAATCCGGCGTGCAGCGCCACAAGCTCGGGGCGAAGCGTCGTCATGACGACAAGCCCGCCCAGCACGGCCTGGAACGCGAAGAGGCCCGCGGCCAGGAACACGGCCTTGGCCGCCTCGGGCGTGCGGTGCCGAAGCCGGATCGCCTCGGAGAGGAGCACGAGACCGGCGAGCCCCAATACGACGGCCCACACGCGATGCGCGTACTCGATCACCTCGGTCGTGACCGACAAGCCCGGCACGATGGCCCCGTTGCAGTGCGGCCAATCCTCGCCGCAGCCCAGGCCCGAGCCCGTGGACGCCGTGTAGCCTCCAAGGACGATCTGGCCAAGCGCGATGCCGGCCGTAAGGAGCGCAAGACGCCGGAACCGCAGCAAGCGGGGCTCCATACTGGTGGGCGTGACAACGGGCCCTTCTTGAAATAGTTATCGCGCCGACCGCGAGCGGTCAACGACGCTTCCGCATCGTCGCTGCGGCAAGCGCAAGGATGGCTCCCGTCGCCGCCGCTTCGAGCCACGGCGTGCTCGGGCACGAGCCGGGCGGCTGGCAGCCCGGATCGCCCGTTCCCGACGTGCCCGCGGAGACGAACCGGAACGTGGGGACCACCGCCGAATCCGCAGGATCGGCGTGCTCGGCGGCACGAGCGGCGGCGGTCGCAAAGAAGTAGTAGCGGTCCGTGGCCGGCGCCCGGAATTGCCACACGTGATCCGCGCGCTCTGGTCCCGCGGGCGAATCCCACAGGATCACGAAGTCCTGCGGGTACCGGCCCGCCGTTCCCGGCGAAAGACGCATCGCGCGCACGTGGAGGTCCACGGCGGGCGGGTCAGGAACCGTCACCTCGAGCTCGTCGCCCTCCTCCAGATCCGCGTTGAACACGACGACGCCGCGCAGGAGCTCCGGCGGCACGATCTTGCCCAGGCAATTGCAGGACTGGTCGAAGTAGAACGCAAACGACAGCGGCCCGTCGCCTTCGTTCGCTAGCGTCAGATTGTAACGCGCCGTCACCGGCAAGCGCACGCTTGCCACAAACGTATCGCCGGGCGGGATGGACCAACGCGCGACTTCGGTCCCGCCGTGCGCAAGCGCGGCCAAAAGCGGCGCGCCGTCGCTTTGCACGCGCGCGTTCAGGATCCAGATCCAGCCGGCCGACAGCTCGCGGCCGTTGAACTCCGCGTCGAAGCTTGCCCGCGCGCCCGGATCGAGCCTTCCCTCGACCAGACGCACGTGCTCCAGGCCTTCCGGATGGGCGCCCGTCGCAAGGCCGGCGGCAAGCAGCGGGGCGAGGAGGAGAAGCAGCGATGCGGCGCGCGCCACGGGGACGCCACGGGGCTATGCTGCAAAAACGTATCGCGGCAGAGCCCTCGCTCGCAGGCAGGGGCTCTCAGAAGCAGCAATCACACTATACGAGACACGCACGCGCCAACGTCATCATATAAAGGTGTTTCGTGCGGCGGCGTCGACGGCCCGGCCGCTTTAGGGTCATAAAAGTCGAGCGGCCGTCCCTGGGCCCCGTCCGCCCCTCGGCGTTTCGACGCTTCGCCCGCTTCGCCCGAACGCTTAGCGTTGCGCGCCCGAAACGCTTACCATTATGGGAGCCCACACGGTTTGCGAAACGATGCAGCCGCCCAGCGCTTCGACGCCTTCGTCCAAGGGTCCAGCGGCGGCCATCCAGAAGGTCGAGACGGACTGCCTGAAGCTCATCCGCGCGCTTTCGGACCTCAAGGTGGAAGCCGACGGCGGCCACAACGGCGACGGCACGCAGTCGCTGCGCCGCATCGCGGAGCTCACCGGCCTTTCCAAGGACGAGGTCAACCGGTACCTCTCGCCCACCGTGCGCGAGACGTACAGCTACGATCGTCTCGTGCACGTCCGCGGCCGCAACCGGCCCCTCTACAACTGGCTCATCGTCTCCGGCCCGCCCAAGGTGGACGAGGGCAAGTGGGCGGGCATCCAGTGCAACACGAGCAAGCACGCGATCTTCCGCGCCGTGGCCCTGCGATTTGGCTACGAGGTGAAGTACGTGGGACGGCCCGGCCAGATCGTGGACATCGTCTTCCGCGGCATCCAAGCGGTCTCCAGCGAGCGCGTGGGCAAGTTCTTCTCCACCCAGGAGCCCATCCTCGAGATCGATCGGTATTAAGCTCCAGGCGCCGCATGGCGGAGGCCGCATGCGCCCGCTGCGAGAGGTCGTGGCCGAGCTTGGCATCCCCGAGACGGACCTCGAGCCGTACGGGCACCACAAGGCCAAGCTGTCGCTCGATCTCGTGGCCCGCCTTCGTCGCGCGCCGCGCGGAAAGCTCGTCCTCGTGACGGGCATGACGCCTACCAAGCACGGCGAGGGAAAGACCACGACGACGATCGGCCTTGCGCAGGCGCTCTGCCAGCGCGGGAGCCGCGCGATCGCGACGCTTCGCGAGCCTTCGCTGGGGCCGGTCTTTGGGCTGAAGGGCGGGGCCACGGGCGGCGGCGCCTCCGAGGTGCTCCCGCGCACGGACATCAACCTGCACTTCACGGGCGACTTCCACGCCGTCGGCGCGGCGGCAAACCTCCTTGCGACGCTCGTCGACGCCCACCTCCACCACGGGAACGCCCTGTCCATCGACGCCACGCGGGTCGTGTGGAAGCGCGCGCTCGACACGAACGACCGCGCGTTGCGCCACGTCGTCACGGGCCTGGGAGGATCGGCGCACGGGCCTCCGCGCGAGACGGGCTTTGTCATCACGGCGGCAAGCGAGGTCATGGCGATCCTGTGCCTTGCCTCGGGCCTCGACGACCTCAAGCGGAGGCTGGGCGAGATCGTCGTGGCCTACCGCGCGGACGACACGCCCGTCTTGGCGCGGGACCTGCGCGCGCAGGGCGCCATGGCGGCGCTCCTCGTCGACGCGCTTCGGCCCAACCTCGTGCAGACGACCGAGGGCACGCCCGCCGTCCTGCACGGCGGGCCGTTTGGCAACATCGCGCACGGCACAAACAGCCTCCTTGCGGACTGGGCTGCGCTGGGCTTGGCGGACTACGCGGTCACGGAGGCGGGCTTTGGCAGCGACCTTGGCGCCGAGAAGTTCTTCCACATCGCCTGCCGCGCGGGGGGCCTCTGGCCCTCGGCCGTCGTGATCGTCGCGACGTGCCGCGCGCTCAAGATGCACGGCGGGCTCGAAGCCGACGGCGAGGACGTGGCCGCCGTCGAACGCGGGCTTCTCAACCTCGAGCACCACGTCGACGTCGTCCGGGCCTTCGGCTTTGCGCCGATCGTGGCGGTGAACCGTTTCGCGACGGACACCGACGCGGAGGTGAAGGCCGTGCTCGCCGCGTGCGTCCGGTGGGGCGTGGCGGCGTGCGAGGCGCGCCCGTTCCAAGACGGGGGAAAGGGTTGCCTTGCGCTTGCGGATCTCGTCGAGGAGGCGCCCGCGCCGCCTGCGCCCCGGTTCCTGTACGAGCTCTCGGACGACGTCCGAAGCAAGATCGAGACGATCGCCACGCGCGTGTACGGCGCGGCCGGCGTGGAGTACGACTACCAGGCGCTCCAGAGCCTGCGACGGATCGAGCGCATGGGCCTTTCGGGCCTTCCCGTCTGCATGGCAAAGACCGCCATGTCCGTGACCGACGACCCCAAGCGGTTGGGCGCGCCGCGGGGCTGGATGCTCACGGTGCGCGACGTCGTGCCGAGCGCGGGCGCCGGATTCCTCGTCGCGCTGGCAGGCGACGTCATGCTCATGCCGGGGTTGGGCAAGTCGCCGGCGGCGCAGGAGATCGACGTGGACGCAAACGGCCGCATCGTGGGAATCTAGGGCGAAAGCCCCAGCCGCGCAAGATGCGTTTGCAGACGCGCCGGGACGTCCGCCCCTTGCTGGAAAGCGCTGCGGTACGGACAATCGGCGTCCCGCCGGACGCCTTCGCCTTGTGCCCAGACAAACGGGTACAACCGGCAGCCCTCGGGACGCGCGTCGTAGACGCTGCACCGGCCCTGCCGCAGGAACACGCAGGCGCCCGCGACGTTGCGCAGCCGCAGAAGACCGTCGCGCGTCTGCGCGAAGTCCGAGGCGGGACGGCGCGTGGCGCTCTCCAGGCGAGCCACATCGGCCGCCGACAGGGGCATCTCCGTGTCCCGGCAGCACGCGCTGCAGGCGTTGGCAAGGCAGGGATTGGCGAGGGGGAGCGGCGCTTCATTCGCGGGCAAGCGTGACTCCCTGCTGGTTCTGGTACCGGCCGGACCGTTGGACGTAGGGCTTCTCGGCCGGCCGCGTGAGCTCCTCGAAGGCGATCTGGCAGAACCGATCGCCCACCGGGATCTCGATGGGAACGGCTGCAGCGTTGAAGCCGCCGATCGTAAGCGTGCCCGAGAACCCGGCCTCGACCTTGCCGAAGGAGGCGAAGAGGCCCTTGCGCGCGAAGCTCGACCGGATCCAGAGCTGAGCCGTCACGGCGGGGCCCAGCGTCACGCGCTCAAGCGTGGAGACGAGAAAGCGGGCCTTGGGCGGGACCGTCACCTTCCCGTCGCGAACGGGCGCAGCGCCCGTCTCGTCGGGAAGGAGGAGCTCCGCGATGCGAAGGTCGTAGCCGTTGGGTGTGAGGCTCGCCTCGGCGAAGGGCTCGATGGCGAGGTCCTGCCGCTTGATGGCCGCGAGGATGTCGGCGTCGCAAAGGACGGGCATGGGCGCGCGAGGCCGGTGCGGGTACGAAAGCGTGTCGGTTCGCGCGGCCGCCCGTCAGCGATCGATGTAGCCCCAATTCGAGCACGGGATCGGGCGCACGACGGCGTTCCACAAGGGGTGCTGCTCGCCCGGAAGCCAGACGGCCACCGTGTGCTCTTGGTGCACGGGGTAATTCTGGACCCGGTTGACCGCCCGCAGCACGCCGTCGATGTAGATGGAAGCGTCGCGTCCGCCGTGGTATTCGGGCTTCACGCGCACCGTGAGCCATCCGTTGGGGTACGGGCAGGGGGGAGGGGGAGGATCCGGCGGGAAGTCGCACTCGAGCAGGACGCTTCCCGGCCACACTTCCGCGCCCCCGTACTGGTTGAGGTTGGCGCGGCGCCGCATGTCGTCGGCGTCAAGGCGGATGGACTTCGTCTTGCATTGGGGATGCGAGAAGACGAGATCGACCGTCTCCCACTGGAACCAAACGAGCCCGTAGGTGCCCGCAAACCCGGCGATCGTCCGGTCGCGAAGGCTCACGGAGCTGCGAGCGGTCCAGTCGTTGCCCGGCCGGATTTCCCCCGCGGGCACCAGTTGGACGCACACGCCTCCCAGGTTGCCGCGCTGCGAGCGGACGATCTCGCGCACAGCGAACAACCCCGAGGAAACCTGCCCTTGCGCGGGAATCGTCACGCCCGCCTCGTACAGCTTGATCGGCTCGAGCGTTCCGGTCCCGGTGCGCGGGCCGACGAAGAGCGGCTGGTAGCAAGGCACGTCGAGCTCAAGCGTCCAGGAGGCGCCGGCGGGCACGCGGAAAGAGAACTCGCCTTCGCGGCCCGCGTCGCTGCGCGTCGTGGCGTTTCCGCCCACGCGGTTGCCGCGCGCATCCTCGACTTCATAGAGCAAACGCACGCGCGAAAGCGGTACGCCGGTCCTCCCGTCGTGGACGACGCCCCGGACAAGGCCCGCCTCGTCGCTTGCCGCGACAAGGCGCACGCAGGGCAAGCCCACGTGCAGCAGGTCGACCCAGCCGTAGTCGTCCACGACGATGTGGCCGGCGAAGCGGTCGCCCAGCTTGCGGACGTAGCCTGGCGCAGGCCTCGTGTCGACGCTTGCGGGACCGCCTTCGGCGCGCACCCTCGGATCGGGGTGACCTTCTCGCCAGCCGATGTCCACGACGCCGTCGTAGGGGCCGCACTCGGGATGGAAGAAGCGCAACCGAACGGGGTGCCACGCGCGCGCTGCGACCTCGAAGGACCCGTCCTCGCGGGCCAGGTACTCTTGGCCGAGCGACGCTCTCTCCTTGAGGCAATCCTCGGAGTACGGAGCGCCGGAGCCGCCGCGCGGCCCCGTGGGTCCGACGAGCGAACCCCGGCAGACGTGCACGTCGTACGGCGAGTACTCGTCGTCGACGCCCGTCACGACCACGCACACGTCGCCAATCGGGGCCACGTGCGCGCGGGCGTGCGTGGCGCCGGTGATGACGTACAGGGTGGCGTCGCGACGGGCGGTCTCATGTCTTGAGGGCACGGCATTACGGTGTTGGAGAAGGACCAGATCGGGCGCGTTTGCGGCCGCGGCGAATTCGGCTTGCGCCAGCCGGTGGCAAGGCTTCTCGGCCCACACGCGAACGGTCGCGCCCTCGGGAACGTCAAAGCGGTACGCCCCCGAATGGTTCGCCCAAGCGACGCCCGTCTGTGGCTCCTGGCCTCCGACGACGGCCTCGAAGCGGACGCGAGCGCCGGCGACGGACTTGCGCGATTCCGCGTCATCCTCGGCGTCCCAGGCGCGGCCCGTTACGCGCACCCATCCTTCCGGCAAGGGTTCTTCGTCGTTCTCCTGGAACGGCCACCCTTCGGGTTCGGGATTGGATTCGGGATGGGGCGGGGCGCTGCGCGGGATTCGCACGAGCGTGACCGACAGCGTGGATTCCATGTCGCCGATGCGGACGGTCACGTTGCCCACGTTCGTGCCCACGCGGGCTGCCGACGGGATCACGCCAAGGTCAAACTGGGCGTGCTCGATCTTCCGGGAGAGGGGTTCTGCGCTTCCGAAGAAGGAGATCCAGGGCACGTCGGCGGAAACGCGATACAACGTGTGCGGCGAAATTCCGTCGGGTTGGGGCGCGAGCGCCACGGGGCGGCGTTCCGCGCCCGTTGCGCGCTCGTCGAGGACCCACGTCGCGTTTGCGATCGCAAGCGAAAGTCCGGAGACGGTCGGCAGGTCGGCCACCGTCAAGCGGACGGGAACGCTCACCTGGCCTCCGCCGCCGCGCGCCACGATCGTCGCCACGTGCTCGCCAAAGGCAAGCCCGGCGGGATCCATGCGCACAAGAAGGGCCGCCTCCCCCAGGCTGTAGGCGCCCTTCGTGAAGGGTCCCGACGACACGGACGAACCGTCGGAGGTCTCGAAGCTGACCCACGGCGCATCCGATTCCACGGTCCATCGGGAGGCCACGCCCGAGAAGTACGCGACCTTGAAGCTCTCGACGACCGCAGCGCGCGTGTCGGTGGCCACGACGAACTCCGACGGATACGCATAGAGCGAAAACGTGGCGCCCTCGGAAGGCTCAAGGCAGCCGGTAAGCATGACCGCCGGCAGCAAGAGAGCAAGAAAACATGGAGTTGCGCGGACCGTCGACGAGCCTCCCCCGTGACCCACGCCCCCATGATTCATGAAGTTTATCCTGGGCGCTCCCCTCATCGACGGGCGTACTGGGATTCGAACCCAGGTCAGAGGCTCCGAAGGCCTCCAGGATAGCCGCTACCCCATACGCCCAGGCGACCGACGGCCCACGGCGATTCGGGATCGCCGGCCGGCGTTCGCGCGTGGCGCGCAGCGGCGCGCGGGTACAGATAGATGCCGTTGAGAGGCATGGATCGCAGGCGGCTGCCGACCGACGTTGAGACGATGGGCGGGGCCAAACCCGAACGGGTCCATCTCGCCGGGCGGCGCTTTCGTTCCCCCGTCCGCAAGCGTCTTATGTCCGTGTCCTGCTGCGGCTGCTGCGAGGGAGGACGGGATGCGCCGGTCCGCCGATCTGGTTTTGGACGAACGCGACGAGGAGGTCGCCCAGCTTCTTTCGGCGCTGGGGCTTGCGCCCAACACGGCGCGCGCGCTGTCCTTCCTCCGCCTCGTCCGCGAGGCCACGAGCGCCGAGATCGAAACGGGCGCGGGCTTGCGCCAACCCGAGGTAAGCGTGGCCATGCAACAGCTTCGCGCGCGCGAATGGGTGCGCAAGCGGGACCTCCACCGCGAGGGCAAGGGCCGGCCCGTCCACGCGTACGCCTTGACCCGGCCGTTTCCCGAGATCGTCGACGAGCTTGAGCGCGGCGTGCGGGAGGCCGCCTCGCGGCAGCTCACGGCCATCGAGCGGATCCGGGTCGCCACCGTTCCGCGGGTGCCTGCGCCCCAGGCGACCGTGCGGCGTTAGCGTCGTCGCGGCGCTCGCGTCGCTATCGCTTGCGGGATTGCACGGACGCGGTGCCGTCCGCGTTGCCGACGACGACGTCGGTCGCGAGGTTCACGAACAGGCCGTTGTCGACCACGCCGGGGACCGCGTCGATGCGGCGCTCCAATGCGGCGGCGTCGTCGATCGGCGGGAAGCGGCAGTCGAGGATCCAGTTGCCGTTGTCGGTGCTGAAGGGCGCCTCCTTCACGCGGCGGAGGACGGGATCGCACCCGAGGGCCCGGAGCTTCCACGACGCCTGCACCCAGCCGAACCGGAGCACCTCGACGGGCACGGGCGCCTTCGTTCCGAGCCGGGGGACGAGCTTCGCCTCGTCGACCATGACGACGAAACGCTTGCTCGCGGCGGCGACGATCTTCTCCCGCAGGAGCGCCCCGCCGAGACCCTTCACGAGATCGAGCGCGGGGTCGACCTCGTCGGCGCCGTCGAGCGTCGCGTCGATCGTGCCGGCCTCTTCGAGGTCCAGAAGCGGGATTCCGGCGACGCGCGCGAGGTCGGCCGATGCCTCGCTCGTCGGAACGCCTTGGATGTCGAGCGCGCCTTCGCGAACGAGCTCGCCCAGGCGCCGGATCGCGTGGTTGGCCGTCGATCCCGTGCCAAGTCCCACGACGGTTCCGCTTTGGACGAACTCGCAGGCTCGCCGCGCGGCGGCCTCCTTCGCCTTTGCCGCCGGATCGGCCTTCGCAGGCTGCATGCAACGGGCAAGCGGTGCGGTCCGCATGACCGTTGCGGGTAGGCTTATATGCCCCGCCCCTGATACGACCGCCGCTTCCGGTCGATGCTCATGCTTCGCGAGTGCAACACGCACGGGTATTTCCGAGGCGACACGTGCCCGAATTGCGGGGAGGAAGGTCGCTTCCTCATGAACGAGCACGAGCTCGACCGCGTGGGCCGCATCATGGCGGGCGTGCTTCGGCACTTCCCGGAACGCTTTGGCGTCGAGATGGACGAGCACGGCTGGGTCGACATCGCCGAGTTCGTGAACCGCGTCCGCCAGCAGAAGGAGCGCCTGCACTGGATCAAGCCCTACCACGTCGAGGCGATCGTCCTCACGGACCCCAAGGGCCGCTACCAGATCGACAAGGACCGCGTGCGCGCCACCTACGGCCACAGCCTCGAGCTCGAGCTTGACCTTCCGACGTTCGACATCCCCGACAAGCTCTACTATCCGGTGACGGAGGAGGAGCTCGACGTCGTGCTCGAGCGCGGCCTCCAGCCCACCGACCGGCGCATGGTCCATCTTTCGGGCACGTACGAGAACGCCATGGCGGCCGGGCAGCGGCGCGCCGAGAGTCCCATCGTGCTCGAGATCGACGCCCGCGCCGCCCGCGACGACAAGGTCGTCATCAAGCAGGCGGGCAAGGCTGTCTACATCACGGACTCGGTGCCAGCAAGCTACCTTCGCCGAGCCGAGCCCGCGGAATAGGCATTCTCCGACAAGGCTAAAAGGACGTACGGAGGCTAGCGGCGCATGGCCCGAATCCGCGTGCCCCCGTCGCCCGTGCTTCTGCGCGGCGCCGTGCGCGACATCCGGATCCGACGCGTCCTGTTCCTTCCGCTGGCCGTCGTCCTCGCCTTCCTGTCCTTTGCCTTCCTGGGCCTGGCGACGAACCACTTCCCCGCCTCCCTCGTTCTGGGCGCCCTCCTGGGTCCGCTTGGCGCCTACCTTCTCGTCGGCACGCCGCTTGACGAGGAAGCTCGGCGGATGATCGAGAAGACCGTGCCCATCCCGCGCCAGCACTACTCGCTCCTCTTCTTCCCGCTTGGCCTCGTGGCCGCCGTGCTCCTGTACCCGCTCGTGGGCCTTGCCCTCACGGACGCGGGCCTCGTCGCGCTCTCGGCGCCCGCGTCCATGGCGCTCTCGCTTGCGGCAGGCTACGCCGTCGCGTGGGCGATCGTGGGCTTGCCCCGCGTGCCCACGAGCCGCTCCGAGCTCACGCGCCTGCTCCCGCCGCACCGGCGCCCGCTGCTGTTCCTGCCCATCGCGCTTGCGACGGCGGCCGTCCTGTACTACGGCCTTGGCATCCTGTTCACCGGCGTCCTGGGACCCGAAACCGCCGTCGCGCCCGCGATCCTGCTGGGTCTCGCCGGCGGCTTCTCGCTCGCCCTTGCCACCGTCGGCCTTCCGCCGGCGGCGCGTCGGTTGGAGCTGCCGTCGGTCCCGCAGCGCTACGAGGCGCTCGTCTTTGCCTTGGGCGTTCTCGTTCTGGGCCCCGTCCTTGCGCTCGCCTTGGGCGCGATCGCGGGCTCCTACCTGCCGCTCCCCGGGCCCGTCGCGTTCTCGATCCTTTTCGTGGCGGGCTACGCGCTCGCCTTTGGCCTCCTTGCGGTGTTGCGCGGACTGCCCGAGGCGCCGGCGCTCTCCCGCTACGTCCCCGCGCTGCCGCCCGAGGCGCGCCCCGTCCTCCTCCTCACGACGACGGCCGCGCTCGGACTCGTTTTCACGGGCCTGCTGGAGACCTTCGTCCTCCGCAACCTCCACGCAAGCATCCTCGTCGGCTTCCCGCTTGCCTTCCTCGTCGCCACGAAAGCGACGCGCAACGAGTCCCTCGTGCGGGACGCCCCGCGCCGCGCCGGCGCGCTTCCCGACGCTTGGAAGCCCCTCGTCCTCTTTCCCACGTGGATCCTCGCGTCCGTCCTGTTCTACAGCCTCCTCGCCTACGTGGTGCCGACGTTCTTCCTCGCCTTCCTCGCGAGCGCAAGCCTGGGCCTTGCGCTTGCGCTTGCGATCACCGAGCGCGACCTCCTGCGCACGTGGGCCGACGAGCGCCGAACGCAGCGCCAACGGCGCGTGGAACTCCGGCGGGAGCTCAAGGAGATCGCGAGGAATCCGTAGCTTCGGCCGCGCCCGGCTCGGCCAGAAGCTCCTCCTCGACCACTTCCTCCTCGCCCGCGTCGCCGGCCGAAGGCGCCGCGTCCATGGCCAAAAGCGCCGCCCGCCGCGCGCGACGCGCCGTCCGCGCCGAGCGCACGACGCCCCGCAGGGTGAAGACGGGCCCGATCGCAACCACGGCAAGGGTGAAGGCGAGCCCCGCGAGCAGGAGGTGCGTCGTGAAATCCGGCGTCACGAGCACGCCTGCGGCCACCACGATGGCCACGACCACGGCTGCCGCCGTGAAATACCTCAAGCGCTCGCGCGCCTTGGGGTAGGCGATGTTGCTCACCATGAGGAACGCAAGCACGCCCGACAGCACGAGGATGGGGACGCCGTACGCGGCGCCGTAACGGCACACGCCCTCGACGCAGTCGACGTCCCGGAGCACGATGACGTCGAAGAGGACGAGCAGCACGATGGCGGCGGCGCAAAGGGGCGTGGGAAGGCCCTGGAAGGTGCGGCTCTCCTTCTCCGCGGTGCTGTTGAACCGCGCAAGGCGCGCCATGCCAAAGACCACGACAAGCGTCGCCACGAGGATGGCCGGGTACCACGTGAGGTGACCGTACGTCACGACGAGCAGCACCGCGGGCGCCACGCAGAAGGTCACGAGGTCCGACAGCGAGTCGAGGTCGGGGCCGATAAGCGAGCTTCCGTACTTGCGCGCGGCCACGCCGTCGAGCGCGTCAAACGCGACGCCAAGCGCGATGAAGGCGCCGGCCACGACCGCGTCCGAGAGGTTCGGGAAGTACGGCGTCTCGATCGAAAGCGTGAGGATCGCGTTGAAACCCATGACGCCGTTGCCGATCGTGAGAAGGTCCGCAAGCGTCAGGTGGAAGCGAAGCCGCCGCCTCACGGCGACCGCCTCCGCGCAAGCGTCGTCGACCCCGCCCGCACCGACTCGCCAAGCTCGACGGCCGCCTCGAAGCCCGGCGGCAGCAGCACGTCCACGCGAGAGGCGAGGCGAATGATGCCGATGCGCGCGCCCTTCTCAACCCGCTGCCCCTCGACGGCGTACGGAACGATGCGGCGCGCAAGCAGGCCCGCGATCTGCGTGACGCGCACGAGGCCGTGCTCGGTCTCGAACGCCCACTCGACCCGCTCGTTGCGCTCCGAATCCTTGCGGAAGGCCGGGACGTGCGAGCCCGGCTTGTGCACGCGCGAGGCCACGCGGCCGGCAAGCGGCGCGCGGTTCACGTGCACGTTGTAGACGTTCATGAAGATGGACACGAAAAGCTCGCCTGCGGCCCGGCGCTCGATCGCCGTCACGACGCCGTCGGCGGGGCAGGCGACGCCCTCGGCCGCGGGGCGCTCGGGGTCGCGGAAGAACTGGAGGAACAGAAGCCCCAGCAGGAGAAGCGCGACGCCGAGCGCCACCGGGACGCCCACGTTGCGCCCGTAGAGAACAAGAAGCGCGCCTGCGACAAGCGGCGCTGCAACCCAATGCCAGGTTCCCCGCGCAAGGAACGCCATGCTCGGCCCTGCGAGGTGCAAGCAGGGCTTGAACGTGCCGATGGGATCGCGGAATTTACTGCGCAATTGCGCAGTAAACTCAGACTTCGCTTGCGCCCGCGGGCGGAGACGGCGCGGCGCCGCCGGGCGGCTTGCCAAAGAAGCCTGGCTTCGTGCGCTTCCAGAGGTCCATCACGCCAAGCACGTTGTCGTGGAGCTCGGGAAGCACGCGGAAGAGCGCAAGCGCGATGACGACAAGCGCGAGAAGCGAGCCGCCCTTACCGACCCAGTTGTGCATGAGGTCGAAGTCGAGCCCGAGCACCTTGTACCCGTAGACGATGCCCGCGTTCCGGAACAGGTTCAGGAAGTAGATGATGGGAACCGTGTACAGGTACGCCTTGTAGCGGCGGATGGCCGCGCCGCCGTCGGTCGCGTAGATGGCGCCCACGAAGATCATGATGCTCTGGATGGCCGTGCACGCGAGGATGATCGTGACGGCGTACGCGGCCGCGCCGGGCGGACAGACGGCGGAAAGATCCATGCAGACGTGGAACCGGGCCTCGGGGTCCAGGGCGCCAGGGTCCACGTAGACGCTCGTCTGGAGGCCGAAGAGGACGTTCGCAAGGAAGCTCGACTGGAGGGCCACCTGGTGGATGATGAAGTCCGTCACGGGCGGCATCTTGTAGATGGCAAAGTACGTGGCCCCGGCTACGAAGGCCGTGCCGGCGATCCAACGGAGCGGCGAGGGGTCCTCGCCCCAGCGCTTGGACAGCCACTCGTGGTAGGCGAGGTAGCCGAAGAGGACGGGCGACAGGAGCGTGGCGTAGGCGTTGAACTCGTCGCGCTGCAGGAAGAACCCGGCCGCTTGTAGGGGCCAGTAGGCCGAGAAGAGGATCCAGCCGGCCATGCGCACGTCGTGCCGCCGCGGGTGCGAGCGCAGGAGGAAGCCTGCGCCAAGCACGGAGAGGCTCGCGACGGCAAGCGTGGCCAGGATGGGCTCGTTCGCGACGATCCACGCGTGGCTTGCCGAAAGCGCCGCGCGGTCGGAGGCCCACGCGCCGCCGACGATTGCAAGCGCGATCGTCGCGGCAAGCAGCGCGTAGAGGGGGCGGGTGTCCGCGGCGGACGCGGGTGCCATCCCGCGCCGCTACGCCGGAGGAACCAAGAACGTTTCGGTGAGGGCCGTCTCCTCGCCAAAGGTTTATCGTAGGAGCCCGTTCCCCGGAAGCGAAGGTGAGGCCATGTCCGTTCTCGCGCAAGCCGCCACCGCCGTCGGCGCAAGCTTCCTCCTGTTCCTGCTCCTCTTCGTGGTCGCGATCGTGCTGGCAAGCGCCGTGCGCGTGCTGCGCGAGTACGAGCGCATCGTCATCTTCCGTCTCGGGCGGCTCCAGGGCATCAAGGGCCCGGGCCTTGTGCTCATCATCCCCATCCTCGACAAGACCCAGAAGATCGACCTTCGCGTGTCGGTCATCGACGTGCCCAAGCAGCGCATCGTGACGAAGGACAACATCACGGTGGACGTCGACGCCGTCGTCTACTACCGCGTGTTCGATCCCGTGAAGGCGGTCGTGCAGGTGCAGAACTACTTCGCGGCCACGGCGCTGCGCGCGCAGACGACGCTTCGCGACATCATCGGCCAGATGGAGATGGACGCCCTCCTCTCCCAGCGCGAGGTGGTCAACCAGAAGATGCAGCGCATCCTCGACGAGGAGACCGATCCCTGGGGCGTCAAGGTCTCAAGCGTCACGATCAAGGACGTCTCGCTTCCCGAGAGCATGGTGCGCGCCATGGCCAAGCAGGCCGAGGCCGAGCGCGAGCGGCGCTCGCGCATCATCATGGCCGACGGCGAGTTCCAGGCCTCCCAGAAGATGATGGAGGCCTCCGAGATGTACACGCGCTCGCCCATGGCCATGAAGCTCCGCGAGCTCCAGACCCTTCAGGAGATCGCGCGCGAGAAGAACCTCATCATCATCTCGCCCTCGGGCGGCAACATGGGCGACGCGATCGCCGTGGCCACGGCCGCCAACCGCCGGCGCGCGGGCGAAAGCTGACGATGCGCGCCCTTCGGGTCGTCCCGCTCGTCCTTCTCGCCGCGCTCGCCGGCGCGTCGTGGTCGTCGGCGCAGGCGCAAGCACCGCTTGTCCTCCACCTCACGATCGACGGGGCCATCGGCTCTGCCACGGCCGAGTACGTGCGCGAGGGGCTCGCGGCCGCCCGCACGCGCGGGGCCGCCGCGGTCGTGCTCACGCTCAACACGCCCGGCGGCGAGCTTGGCGCCACGTTTGCCATCACGGACGCCATCGTGGCAAGCGAGGTGCCAGTCGTGGGCTTCGTGCATCCGCAGCACGCGGTCGCGTGGAGCGCGGGCACGGTCATCCTGCTCTCGACGCACCGCGCGGCGATGGCGCCCAACACCGTGATCGGAAGCTCGCAGCCGGTGTCCCTGGGAGGAGGCGGCTTTGCGCCCGTGAACGACAGCAAGATCATCAACGCGCTCGTGGCGAAGGTCCGCGAGCTTGCCGTCTTCCACGGCCGCAACACGACGGCGGCCGAGGCGTTTGTCACGGAGAACCTCAACCTGAACGCGTCGGCCGCGTTGGCCGCCGGCGTGACCGAAGACGACTCGTCGTTCTCGATCCCGCAGCTCCTCGCGCGCGTGGACGGCACAAACGTGACGCTCGCGGGCGGGCGCTCCGTCACGCTTTCGACCGAGGGCGCCGTCGTGGAGCCCTTCGAGCGCTCGATCCGAATCCTGTTCACCGAGCTCCTGCAGAACCCGCTCCTCTCGTCGCTGTTCCTCCTCGTGGGCATCTACGCCCTCATCTTCGGCCTCTCGAGCCCCGGCCTTGGCGCGGAGGTGGCAGGCCTCGTTCTCATCCTGCTTGCGCTCGCAGGACTTGGGTTCGACGTGAACCTCGCGGCGCTGGGGCTGCTTGCGCTTGGCGCCGTGCTGCTCCTCGTCGAGATCCATTCGCCGGGCTTTGGCGCCATCGGCGGAGCCGGCGTCGTCTCCCTCGTGCTGGGCGCCCTTCTCCTCGTTCCCGTGGCGCCGCGCGGGCCCGAAGGCCCGCTCTTTCCCGCCGAGTACCAGACCATGGTCATGGGGATCGTGCTCGTGCCGGCGCTCGGCCTTGCGCTCTTCCTCGGCTTTGCCGGCTACAAGGTGGTCGAGGTCCGCAAACGGAAGGTGGCCGTGGGCGGACCCGTCGAGGGCGAGATCGCCGTCGTGCTCGAGGCCATGGAAGCCGGCGGATCCGGATTCGTTTCGTGGAAGGGCGAGCGCTGGATCGCCGATACCGAAGACGACCTTGCGGCGGGCGAGAACGCCGAGATCGTCCGGCAGGAAGGGTTGCGCCTGCGCGTTCGCAAGCCGCGTCCGCCCGCGCCCGATCCCGCGGCAAGCCTCTAGGCGACGCGGCCGGAGGCGGCAAGCCGCAGGCCCGTTGCGTCAAGCGACCACAAGGCGACGCGGTCGCTTGCGTCGTGCACGACCGATCCGTCGGGAACGACCTCGATCGTCCCCTCGTGCCCCGCCGGCGCTCCCATCGGCTGCGCGACGCGCGCCGGCACGAGCTGCCAACCGACGCCGACGTGCACGACCTGGCCTGCGCGAAGGCCCGCCTTGAAGAAGGGCGGCACCCGCGCGGCCACGCGGAGCGGCTG